>JAISJA010000072.1 GCA_031261765.1 Coriobacteriales bacterium
GTGCTTTGCGACCGCATGGGGCCGAAAGGCCACAAGGCCATACAGATGCATTACCATCCAAAGCGCATAAACCACGCGTTAAAGCGTGTAGGTGAACGTGGGGAAGACAAATGGGAACAGATTCCATATGACCAGGCTTTAGACGAGATTGCGGCGAAACTCGCTGAGATAAAGGAGAAATACGGGCCGGAGTCGCTTGTCGCAAGCGAGGGCACGTACCGTTCGGACCACTTATGGGCGCGCACGAGGTTCTTCAACCTGTTTGGCAACCCAGGCAACATAGTGGACCCGGGCACGGTTTGCTGGTGTTGGAACTACACGATCAACATGTCCATGACGGGCTGGCCCATAGAGGGCGCGGCGCCAACGACGCCCATGCAAACGGGCACGTTCGTCGCGTGGGGCAAACGCGTGTCAGAGAGCTTCGCACCGCAGGCAAGCGTATGGCGCTCTTATCTTGCGGCGCTTAACCGCGATGGCGAGAAGCCCAAGATGATAGTCATAGACCCAACCTGCACCACGCAGTCCACGATGGCAGACCAATGGCTTGCCATATATCCCGGCACCGACACGGCGCTTGCCATGGGTTGGATCAACTATATACTGCAAGAGAAACTTTACCAGGAGCAGTTCTTGAAGGATTGGTCCAACTGCGTGTTTTTGGTGAACAAGGACACGAACAAGATAGTGCGCGGCGACGAGTTCTCCAAAGACGGCGCGCATGACGAGTTCATCGCATGGAACGAGAAGACGGGCGCGCCCGCGCTTTGGAACTCTGACGAGAACCATTGGTACGACGCCGAGGTGGCGCCATCGCTTGAAGGCGAGCATGATATTAAGCTAGTAGATGGTAAGACCATAAAGTGCTGCACGGTGTTCGACAAACTTAAGGAGCGCGCGGCCCAATACCCGCTTGAGGAAGTATCTAAGATAACCGGCATACCGGTAACGCAGATACGCGACTCGGCGCGCACGTATGCCACTAACGGCCCCGCATACATAGCGTGGGGCATAGGCGGCGGTGACCAGGAAGGCTACAACGCCACGTATTCAGCGGTCGCGAAGACCGTGCTGCGCATCATAACCGGCAACATAGACAACCCCGGCGGCGAGTACATAGGCGAGCCCGGTCCCGTGCCGGAGCCAGGCGTTGGCAAGACCTTCCCAATGCGCGACAGCGAACTTGAGCTTTCAGAGATGCTGCCCGACGACGTTAAGGAGAAGTTCATAGGTAACGACCAGTTCAGGGTAATGAGCTGGAAGGGCTTTGGTCCTATCGACAAATGCTACCGTAAGATGTTCGACATACCGCGCCCGATGCTGCACCAGATGCTCTGCGCGCCGCCGCTTGTATGGGACGCCATAGAGAAGGGCGAGCCGTATCCGGTTAAGGCCATGATATGCTGGAGCTCCAACCCAATGGCATGGGCCCCCAATTTAAAGCACGTGTACAAGGTACTTAAGAAACTTGAGCTTTTGGTAGTGGTGGAGTACTGGAAGACCCCAACGGCGGCGTTGGCGGACTACATAATGCCCGCTTGCGACTCGCTTGAGCGCCCGATGGCCGGGACCCTTGAAGACTCCACTGACTTCTCGGTATACGGCGACCGCGGCTGCAAACCCGTTGGTGACCGCCACATGGACTATGACTTCTTCCGCGGACTTGGCGTCCGCCTTGGTCAAGAGGAATATTGGCCATGGAAGACATATGAAGAGGTCGTCGAGCACCGTATAGAGCGCGTACCTGACCTTGACTACACGAAGGCCGTAGAGACCGGTATGTACTTCCCCAGCCCGCAACGCTGTTACAAGTATGGTGAGACACTGCCAAACGGCCAGATAAAGGGCTTCGCCACGACGTCGCGCAAGCTTGAGCTATGGAGCACGTTGCTGGAGGACCTGGACTATGATCCGCTACCGTTCTACAGGGAGCTTCCGGAGACCCCGCTTTCCAACCCGGAGCTCGCGAAGGAATACCCAATGCGTCTGACGATAGGCGGACGCATATCAACCCTGTACCACTCAGAGCAGCGCGTACCGGGACAGGGAACGCGTTCAATGTGGCCGTGGCCTACCGTGCAGATACATATAGAGGACGCGCGCAAGTATGGCATACGCCCCGGCGATTGGGTATGGATAGAGACACCGCGCGGACGCATACGCCAGAAGGCGCAGGTAGACATGGGCATAGTGAAAGGCGTAGTGCAGGCACAACCCAGCTGGTGGTATCCGGAGCTTCCGGCCGAGGAACCATGGAGCCAGGGCGTGTTCGACTGCGGCGGCAACGTGTTAACGGACGATAGCATAGAGTCGCTTGACCCGGCAACGGCCAACTGGATAACGCGCGGCCTGTTATGCAAGATATATCCGTGCATAGACCCGGCGGACCGCACCGACCAGGAAGTCACCGGCGAGGACCTTGCCACCGGCAAGTCGTACTTCAACGGACTGTATGACAAGCTTGGTTAATATTGTCTAGGCTACCTGAATTCGCACAGGGCCGCATCGGCACGGCACATATAGATGCGGCTTTGTGCATAGGGTGCACAAGGTGCATAGAGGCATGCCCCAAAGGCGACGGCACGCATAGCAGCAATTACGTATTATTGGAAGTTGTCTCGAAGAACAACGAAAAGCATAAGGTTATAGTAAAGCACCCCGAGCACTGTTCGGGGTGCTACCTTTGCGTGAACGTGTGCCCAACGCGCGCCATTAAGATACATGACGAGAGGCCCGGGCATGATCAACCATTGCCAAGCGGGCCTCCAAGGCGGTAAATCTGCCTTGTCAGTCCGCTTGCGTGTCTACAAGGTCTATTAACTCTTGTTGCGAATGTATGTCAAGCTTGTGATAGATGTTATACATGTGGGTCTTCACGGTATGGCCGGACACCACAAGCTGTTCTTCTATGAACGCGCTGTTGCGTCCCCTGGCTAACAGCGAGAACACCTCCGTCTCACGCGGAGAGAGCTTGAACTCCTGCGCCACCTCGTTTACTTTCTCTTCCCATCGGTCTTCCACGGAAGCCTGGTCAAGTTCCTTCTGCACCTGTGTATACGTATATATGCGCTTGGCTGCCAGGTATATGGCTATGCCGCAAAGTATAAGGGTGGCAAACAAATCTGACAACGACGTGTTTGGATTGCCGGCCTGGTCTATACACGCCAAACCAAGCACCCAGCCTATAAGCTCTGCAAACGTAAGCACTACCAGGAACGTTGGCACGGCGCCGCCGCCAAGCAGTTTCTTATCAAACACGTCAGACGAGAAGCTAAGCCACTGTATCTCGCGATAGAACAGATACGCCGCGACTATAACAGAAGCACACAGGACATGCTGCTCTAAAGGCACAACGGACACGAAACACAAGGCGATGATTATGACGACGGAGGCCAGCTGCGTGAACACATAGTATCTTTTGTGGGTGTCCTTGAACAAGAACGTATACACGATCAACACTATGGCCATGCCGGTAAGGGCCAGCGACGGCGCGTAAAAAGAATCTATAGTAGCCGAGAAGTTCATGCATATGGAGCAGCAGATACCATACGCTATGCCAAAAACGAATACTCCCGCCAGATAAGGGATGAGGCCTTTGAAGTCTCCCCAATACTTCTTGTTCACTGTCCTGGACGCGGTTATGATGTTGTCCTCCAAGTCCTGTGCGCTCGCGTTAGCGCTACTACGGGCTGACGTGGCCTGCCCGTCTTCTGCGGATGCACCATCAACCGAGCCGTCATCCAAAGCACGCGCCTCGCGCTTATCGGCCTTAAGCAACGATACATAGCAAGTACCCAGACATACACCGGCCGCAATGGGCAGCACCAACGAGGAGGCCAGGCGTAGTATACCGGAGTCGAAATTAGACACAAGCAGGTATACGAGCACTGACAACAGCATGCTTAGCACTATCCATACCTGGCTTCGCTTGTTTTGGTGATAGCCGCGCGTCACTATCTCTATCATCTGCATTTCCAGGACGCCCATGCCAAGCCCGGATACGAACCAGCATATAACGGTATTTGGATACGCAAGCGATATGTCACAGAAGGTTGCCAGCACGGGAAACGCGTTGCATACTGCCGCGATGACGGCTATTATCGCGGTTGGCGCCAGCCCTATAACGTACCTTGCCTGCTTGGGGAACAGCGCCGAGGCAAGCAATACTAAGAAACACGCCGAGAACCACGTGATGACCAGCACCATATATCCATATACGTCGCTGCTTGACCGTGGGTTCAACACGTTTGAGAACATAACGTAGAAAACCCATGCCCAGAACATGATTGAACCTATGATTGTGCCAGCCTGGAACCAGCCTTTATATGCGAGGCTATTTATATGTGAAGAAAACGCACTGCCAGCATCGGTTTTTTGCGTTGCCTGAGGCATAGTTTTTTATCCACATCCCCCACATGTCCGTCTATACCCTGGCGCAAACAGGAAAAAGAAGCTGCCCGGAATCTATGTCGCTTAGCTCTACCATGCCCGTTAGTATGTCCGCATACTCATATGACGCACGCGATATCTTACCGCGGCGCTTCTCAAGTTCCATTATAAAGTGATGGGGATGGGCTTGGACTAAATCGCCTTCGCATTCAAGTACTCTGGAACGCCCCAGATTAGCATGTAATTTGATTCTACTTCCAACTACTTCCGTTAACTTCGCTCTAATGCTCTCGATAGTTATCACAGGCGTTGCCTCTTCTGTAAAGTCCATATATAATCTTGCTCCTGAAAAATACACATTACCACACATCTACTATAACACATTATGCAGCACTTATCAATAGTACTATCTCCCCTTTTACGGTACGACCGTCTTGCGTCCGCTCTGCTATCACCCGCGCGACCTCGCTGGCGCTACCATGTATGACCTCCTCGTGTAACTTAGTGAGCTCACGCGCTATTACGACTTCGCGCTCGTTTCCGTTTACATTGGCTGCGCCGGCAAGGCATTTCGCTATGACCGGCATGCTTTTGTGTATGCGGTGCGGCGACTCGTAGAATACAAGCACGGTGTCCTTAAGGCCGGCAACGGCGTTAAGCGCCCTTTCTATCTTGGGTGGCGTCCTTGGCAGGAAGCCGCCAAAATAGAACCCCGGCGCCTCAAGCCCGCTTGCCACAAGCGCGGTAGTAACGGCGCTTGCCCCTGGCAGCACGTCTATGCTCAAACCCGCCTGGCGCGCTTGGGACACAAGGTAAAGTCCCGGGTCGCTTATGCCCGGCATACCCGCGTCGGTGGCGTACGCTATGCGCTTGCCTTCCCGCATCTCGTCCAGTATCTGCGGCGTCATATGCCTTATGGTGTTCTCGTCACAGCGCTTAAGCGGGGTATGTATGTCATAACGCGAAAGCAGCTTGCGCGTAACGCGCGTGTCCTCGGCATATATGACGTCTGATTCCTTGAACGCGTCTATGACGCGCAGCGTCATGTCGCGCATGTTGCCTATGGGCGTGGCGCATATATACAACGTACCGTTAGCCTGTCTGGCGGCGGACGTGATGGCGGCCTGGCTGGCGGCGGATGCGGCGGCGACCTGCGTGGCGGCGACGTCTAAAACGGACTTCCCAACCTTCACGCGCTCGCGCGTAACGCGCGTACCGTCTGCAAACACCATATGCGGCGCTATCTCCAACAAAGGCGACACCACGAAGTCACGCTCCAGCGCCAGCGGATGCGGCAATACCAGTGCGCGCTTGCCTGGTTTTGCCAATACGTCATCTAGCTTATCTTCACTGCACACGACACCTTCGTAGTCTATTATGTCCAGGTCCAGCGTACGCGGACCATTGTCTATGGCGCCTTCACCGCGGTCACGCATGAAGTCGTTCTCTATATATTGCAACAGGCGCAACACGTCTGCCGGCGCAAGAGTGGTATGCGCCTGCAGCACGGCGTTCGCGAACTTTGGTTGCTCGGTCTCGTATGCGGGCTCTGAGGTATATATGCCGCTCATGGAAGTGACGTCTATACTGTACGCGCCGTCTATCGCGTCGCGCGCCGCGTATAACGTATGGGCGCTGTCGCCTGCCACGGACGGCAGGTTGGAGCCCAGGGCTATGTATACTTTCCTTACCGGTCGTGAAGCCATCTATTCCCTAACCAATATACTTGCGACTTTAAGGGCCTGCGCGGTCATGGCGACGTTATGTACGCGCACTATGTGCGCTCCAAGTGCGACGGCATAGGCTGCCAATATCGCGCTGGCGACGTCGCGGTCAGCGGGCGCCGCAATGCCGGTTAGCTCGCCTATGAAACGCTTGCGCGACCACGCCGCCATATACGCGTATCCCAAACGCGACATCTTGTCGGTGGCCCTTAGTATGGCAAGGTTGTGCTCCCTTGCCTTGCCAAACCCGGGGCCGGGGTCTATACATATGCGCTCGCGTGACACCCCCTCGCCTTCAAGCAAACGTGCCTGCGCGCATAACCAATCTGAGACGTCGCGTACCACGTCGTCATAATACGGGGGCTCTGCCTGCATGGTCTTCGGGTTGCCACGCATATGCATTATCACGCAACCGGCCTCGCAGCCTTTCGCGACGTCCACCCTGTCTGCCTGCGTGAAACCGGTTATGTCGTTTATGACAGACGCGCCGGCCCGCACGCACGCCGCGGCTACGCTTGGATGCCGGGTGTCTATAGATATGGCAACGCCGGCGGCGTCGGCGTCTTTTGCAAGCGCCTCTACAACGGGCATAACGCGCGCGAGTTCCTCGTTTATAGGAACCTCGTCGCTACCCGGCCGCGTGGACTCCCCGCCTATATCTATTATGTTAGCACCATCGTGTATCATCATGCGAGCATAATCGCATATTGCCCCTATATTATCTGCGTCGCTGTGGCCGTCTTGGCTGGCAACGTCATAGTGCTCGCCGCCGTCGCTGAACGAGTCCGGCGTGACGTTTAATATGCCCATTATAAGTGGATGGCTTAAATCGAAATCATATTTGCCGCAATGCCAGAACATCGCTCGACCGGACATCAGGCTTATTTCTGCATGATAAGCGACAGCGCTTCCGCGCGTGTCTTCTGTGAGTTCTCAAACGCGCCGCGCACGGCACTTGTAATGGTCTTGGAACCGGGTTTCTTAACGCCGCGCATGGACATGCACAGATGCTCGGCCTCTATGACGACTATAACCCCAAGTGGCTGTATCTGCTCTACCAACGTGTCTGCTATCTGCGACGTAAGCCTCTCCTGCACCTGCAGGCGCTTCGCGTATATGTCAACAAGCCGCGCCAGTTTTGAAAGGCCGCATATGCGTCCTTCCTCGCCGGGCAGGTACGCCACGTGCGCCTTGCCAAAGAACGGCACCATATGGTGCTCGCAAAGCGAGTAGAAAGGTATGTCTTTCACAAGCACCATCTCACGATGGTTCTCGCCAAACGAACGTTCAAAGAGCTCCGCCGGGTCCTGCTGCGTACCGGAGCATATCTCCTCGTACATACGCGCGACGCGCGCGGGAGTGTCCAAGAGCCCTTCGCGGCCGGTGTCCTCGCCAATGCCCTCAAGTATGAGCCTGACGCCTTGTTCTATCTTCTCGTGGTTCATTTCCTATGCTGCTTCTTGTCGTCAGGTCCGCCGAATATGTTATCCAAAGGCCGCTGTGGCGCCTGCAGCTGTTGCGGCTGCTGCGAAGACTGCCCGGCTATTCGGGCGGCTTCCGCCTCTACGGCTTTGCGGTACCTCTCGTCTTCTTCCTCTTGTTTCTTAAGGTCGGCGGCCTTTTTGGCGTTTATCTCGTCTTCGTGCTCTATATATTCGCCCCATCTGTTGTTTAACAACGCGTCCAAGGCCTCGCCGTCAACGGTCTCGCGCTCCATAAGCACCTGCGCCATAAGCTCTATCTGCGCCTGGCGTTGGCTTAGCACGGAATACGCGCGGTCATGCGCGGTACGCATTATCTTCGCGACTTCCTCGTCTATGCGCTGCGCCGTGGCCTCGCTATAGTCTGGGTTGGCGCTGTAGTCGCGCCCTAAGAACACCTCGTGGTTGGCCTCGCCATAGACCTGCGGGCCCAACGCGTCCGTCATGCCGTAGCGTGTGACCATCTCTTTAGCCATCTTCGTAGCGCGTTCAAGGTCGTTAGAGGCGCCCGTGGTTATATCGTGGCAGAATATCTCCTCTGACACACGCCCGCCCAAGAACACGGCCAAATCGTCGTACATCTCGTTGCGCGTGTTCAGGAAACGGTCCTCGCTTGGCAGGCTCAACGTATAGCCCAGCGCCTGACCACGGCTTATTATGGATATCTTGTGCACCGGGTCTGAGTTCTCAAGCACGTGCCCAACCAACGCGTGCCCGCTTTCGTGGTACGCGATCGTATGCTTCTCTTTCTCGGTCATTATACGGCTCTTGCGCTCCGGCCCGGCTATCTCACGTTCCATAGCCTCGTCCAGCTCTGCCATGGTAACAAGCTTCTTGTCGCGTCGGGCTGCCAGTATGGCGGCTTCGTTCATGAGGTTCGCCAAGTCGGCGCCCGTGAAGCCCGGGGTAAGTTTCGCAAGGCTCTCAAGGTCAACGCTGTGCGCAAGCGGTATGCCCTCAGAATGCACCTTAAGTATCTGCTCGCGGCCTTTAAGATCAGGCCTGTCAACCACTATCTGCCTGTCAAAGCGGCCGGGGCGCAACAGCGCCGGGTCAAGTATGTCCACACGGTTCGTCGCAGCTATCAAGATGACCGCGGAGTTGTCCTCGAACCCGTCCATCTCAACAAGTAATTGGTTAAGCGTTTGCTCGCGTTCGTCGTGTCCACCGCCAAGCCCGGCGCCACGCTGGCGTCCAACGGCGTCTATCTCGTCTATGAATATGATAGCCGGGGCGGCTTGCTTGGCCTTGTCGAACAAATCGCGAACACGCGACGCACCAACGCCAACGAACATCTCTACGAAGTCTGAACCTGATATAGAGAAGAACGGCACTCCTGCCTCGCCGGCCACCGCGCGTGCCAAAAGCGTCTTGCCGGTACCCGGAGGGCCTACAAGCAATACGCCGCGCGGTATGCGCGCGCCAAGCTTCTGGAAACGTTCTGGGTTGCTTAAGAACTCCTTTATCTCCTGGACTTCCTCAACGGCCTCGTCTATGCCGGCGACGTCCTTGAACTTCGTGTCCGGTTTCTCCTCAACGGCCTTCTTGGCCTTCTGCTTGCCAAACGACATGCCGCCCTTGCCGCCGTTCAAGCTGTTCATTTGCGTGAACAGGAATATGAACATGGCGATTATCAGTATTATGGGCAAAAGGAAGCTAAGCGTTGACATCCAGGCGTTGGGGTCGTCAGTGCTTATATCGTAGGCGATATTGGGATGCGCGGCCATGAGCTCGTTTATAGAGTCGCTACCAACGTACTTAGAGGTGAACGGTGTGGTGTTAGACGGGTCCGTCTCG
>JAISJA010000101.1 GCA_031261765.1 Coriobacteriales bacterium
CCGCCGGACCCGGCGAACCTGCTAGCCGGCAACTTTGGGTTCACGAACGGCCCTGCCGGGGTCTTCAGGGCGTTCCAGCTGGCGTTTTTAGCCTACGGCGGCGTGGAGCTGGTGGGCACGACGTCCGGCGAGGCGAAAGACCCAGAGAAGACGTTACCCAAGGCCGTGAACGCGCTGCCGCTGCGCATATCGCTTTTCTACGTGGTGCCGCTGGCCATAATATTGATAATCGCGCCGTGGTCGTCTTTCGTGCCCGGTACGTCACCGTTCGTGCAGGTGTTCAGCCTGGCGGGCATTGGCATAGCCGCTTCCGTGCTTAACTTCGTGCTTTTCACGGCCGCGGCAAGCGGTACTAACTCAGGCATATACGCCGGGTCGCGCATGTTGTATGGCCTTGGAGAGTCGCATGAGGCTCCAAGGTTTTTGGAGCGTTTGTCCGCGCGCGCGGTTCCGGTACCAGCCGTCGCGTCGTTGTCGATAATATGCATATTGGTGGCGTTCGTATCGCTCGTGGTGCCAAACGCGGCCGAC
This sequence comes from Coriobacteriales bacterium, assembly GCA_031261765.1. Next base: position 532 of record JAISJA010000101.1, read on the forward strand.
GCGTATTCGCTCGTAGCTTCCATGGTGTCCCCACTGTTCTTAATAGTGTGGGGCATGATAGTAGCCGCCTATATACGCTATTGCGTAAAGGATAAAGCCCAGCACGCCGCGTCCAAGTTCCGGGCGCCGGGCGGCATGGCAATGGGCGTTATCGTGCTTGCCATGTTCGCGTTCAACTACGTACTTGGACTGTTCTACCCTGACACCCTGCCCGGCTCTTTAATGGCCATAGGCGTAATCATAATAGTGCAGGTGGCTTATTATTTCGTTGATAAGAGACGCGCAAAAGCACGGGACTAAAGGGTTGCATGCATGTGTTTCAGCACAGGTTTGTTCGCAGATTCGCGTGAATCAGTAGGAAAGAAGGCATAATGGCACAGAAGGAATATACACTGAACGAACAGCTGGAGCGCTACGCCGAACTTGTGATAAAAGCCGGCTGCAACCTTCAGCCGGGACAAGAGCTCTACCTTGCCGCCACGACAGACCAGGTGGAATTCGCGCGTTTGCTTACGGCTGCGGCGTACAAGCAGGGCGCCAGGCACGTGACCGTGGCGTTTGGCGACGAGCGTATATCGCGTATGCATTACGACAATTGCGCGCTTGAGGTGTTTCAGAACATACCCGAATGGTCGGCGCTGCGTAACAACGAGATGGCGCGCGACGGCGCGGCCATACTTAGCCTTACCGGGCAAGACCCGCTTATAATGGCCGGAATAGACCCCGCGAAGCCCATGGCATCCGCAGTGGCGGGCCATACGGCTTGTAAGGAGTTCTATGACGCGATGGATTTGGGGCGCAACGTCTGGTGCATAGTGGGCGCGGCTACGCCCGCATGGGCAAAGCACGTGTTCCCAGACTTGCCTGAAGACGACGCGATGGCACGGCTTTGGGAAGCGATATTCACTACCGTGCGCCTTGACGCCGACGACGCCATAGCGGCATGGGACGAGCACCGGCGTACGTTTGACGCCCGAAAGGCATGGCTTAACGAGCAGCACTTTGACTCACTTCACTACACGAACTCACTTGGCACGGACCTGCGCATAGGGCTTAATCCGCGCGGCATCTGGAATGGCGGAGGCGACGTAACGCGCGACGGCGTTGAGTTCTTCCCCAACATGCCTACCGAGGAAGTATATACCACGCCAAACTTCAACCGCGTGGATGGAACCGTGTACAGCGCGCTTCCGCTTGTGCACAACGGCTCGCTTATAGAGGACTTCTGCGTTACGTTTAAAGACGGGCGCGCCATCGCGTCTGACGCGCGAGTTGGCGCAGAGCTGCTGGCCGCTATAATAGCCGCCGATGAGGGCTCATGCCGCCTGGGCGAGTGCGCGCTGATTCCGTATGACTCCCCCATCCGCAATTCAGGAGTGCTTTTCTACGACACGCTTTTTGACGAGAACGCGTCGTGCCACCTGGCACTTGGTAAGGGGTTCCCGGACTGCATAGACGGTGGCATGGAACTTGACGAGACCGGCTTGCATGACGCGGGCGTTAACGATAGCGCCGTGCACGTTGACTTCATGGTTGGAACCAAAGACCTTAACATAGACGGTATCGCCGCAAACGGCGACGTGGTGCCGGTGTTCAGGAACGGCAACTGGGCTGGCGCGCTGAGCGCATAAGGCCATACGTGATCGAGTCCACAAGCGCGTCCCAGCTGGCCTCTATTATGTTCTCGCTCACGCCCATGGTACTCCAGCTGTCATGCCCGTCGCTGGTGTCTATTAACACGCGCGTAACGGCGTCCGTGCCGCGGCTCTCATCTAACACACGTACCTTATAGTCCGTGAGCTTCAACTCGTTTATCTGTGGATAAAAACGGCTGATCGCCTTGCGCAACGCGGCGTCAAGCGCGTTCACGGGGCCGTTGCCCTCCGCCGTGGCGATGAAGCGCTCGTCGTGTGTCGTGGCGTCGCCTGCGCCGTTATCTTCTGTATCGTTGTCTCCTGTATCGTTGGCCACTTGCACGTGCACCTTAATTGTGGCCTCAGTATCAACGTGGCCGTCCGCGCGCTTCTCGGCCAAAACGCGGAAACTTTCCAACGTGAAATAACGCACCGGTTCGTTTAGTTCTGTGCGCAAAAGCAGGGCAAGCGAAGCGTCCGCGACCTCATATGAATATCCGCGCGCCTCGCGCTGCTTTATGCCGTCCAGAATGTCGTTGGTTGCCGCGTCGTTTGGCAACTTTATGCCAAGGCTCTCGGCCTTCGTCTTAAGCGACGCCCGTCCCGCAAGCTCGCTTACCACTACATGAGCGAAGTTGCCTACGGCTTCCGGGTCCACGTGCTCATAGGCACCCGGCAGCCTTTTTGTCGCAGATACGTGCAGGCCGCCTTTATGCGTGAACGCCGCCTGGCCCACGTACGGCATGTGCGCGTCTAAGTGCACGTTGAACGTCTCTGCCACGAACTGCGAAAGCGGCGTCAGCAGCTTCAGCTTGTCTGGCGGCAGCACCTGTATGCCCATGTGCAACTGCATGTTCGCTATGACCGTAAGCAGGTTAGCGTTGCCTACGCGCTCGCCATAGCCGTTGACCGTTCCCTGTACCATAGTGGCGCCGGCGCGCACGGCTTCAAGCGTGTTCGCAACGGCGCAGCCGGAGTCTGAGTGCATGTGTGCGCCAAGCATGCAGCCATTGCCGGCCGCGTGGGCGCCTGTACCGTTTGTGCTGTTTGCGTTCTTTGCGCCATTTGCGTCGTGCGTGTCATCTGCATTGTGAGGGCCATCAACACTAGCAAGATAGCCTGATAGCTTGTCAACGGTATTGGCGGTTATATCATACGCGTCATGTGGAAGCATGCCGCCGTTAGTGTCGCACAACACCACGGCTGACGCGCCGGCATCTATGGCCGCACGCAGACATTCAAGCGCGTATGCGCTATCTGCCATATAACCGTCGTAGTAGTGCTCCGCGTCAAAGAAGACCTGCTTGCCGGCCGCAACGAGATACGCAACGGAACCGGCGATCATCTTAAGGTTCTCGTCAAGGCCCACGCGCAGGGTGTTCTCTACGTGTATGGTAGACGTCTTGCCAACTATGCATACGCTGCTTGCCGGACAGTTGGCCAACACGTGCAGGCCTTCGTCCTTATCGGCAGATTCGCCTTTATGCGCCGTCATGCCAAACGCTACGAGCTTCGCGTTTTGCAGCGTTATGGCGCCTGAAGCCACCTGCGAGAAGAACTCTGCGTCGCGGGGATTACTGGCCGGGAACCCGGCCTCTATGTATTGGACGCCGAAGTCGTCCAAGCGCGCCGCTATGCGCAACTTGTCTGCAACGCTAAGGCTCGCGTCGTCGCGTTGCGCACCGTCGCGCAGCGTAGTGTCATAAAGGGTAATCTCCATACACATATATTACACCTGTACACCGCGAAAGACCTAACCCAGCGAAATCCTAGTACCAGCCGTATGCTCTTATATGTGCCACCGCGCCTGAAACGCTGCCGTAACGGGCGTTACAATACGCCGTGCACGCACGGTCCTGTATGGCAGGCGACGCCAGGAACTCGCTTATCGAGCACCCCGCGTATTTAGCCACGGCGCCGGCTGACATCTGATAGGCGCCATAATAACCGTTACCGCTGTTACGTGAATATATACCTGACTCATGCGCCGCGATGTCGGCAAGGCTGCCGCCGCCATAGTTGCCACTTACGTTACCAACGTGTACCGATGATTCATTGGCTGCTGCCGCTGCTGCCGCTGCTGCTGCCGCGGCAGCTTCTGCCTCGGCCGCTTGACGCGCGGCCTCCGCAGCCACCTTCTCTTTGTAGGTGTTTTGCGCGGCCGTGTCTCGTGCGTATATACCGGAAAAATCTTGCGCCCTTTGTACGCGCAATATAGGCTCAGAATCTATACCATGCCGTAAGATGCTCATAGCATGAAGTTCCCCCGTTTTGTCCGCGTGTAGCTTATCTGACGTGACTTTGATGCTCTGTGCGGCATATGCGCTCATGATATTCATGGGCGTCGCGAGCATTATGAAGGCGGTCAAAGTTATGCTTGCTGCTAATAATCTCACCCGCCGAAAAAGCGAGTGGTTAGTTTCCTCAATTGATATACAACCGTCTAAAGCGTTGTATCTATAGTTCCAATCTTCATAATGGCGCATGGATCCTATCTCTCGTTTGGTTACAGTTCCTCGCGTTTGATATAGCAGCTGCGGCACTGCTGTGCGTTGGCGATTGCCACCTGGGCACAAGTGATACACACCACCGATAGGATTATATACTATGCTGGATTATCTAATTTTGCGTATAGCCATTTTGGTTCGAGTAACTCGAACCAAAGACTGGAAGAATATAGAATTCCAGGCAAAAGCCAAAACAGCCAAGTAACGCCGTAAGCCGTTTTAAGCGCCCATTAGCACTTCAAGTGCATGAGGAACGATGCTAATATCGAAGTCAAGGCCACGGAGACGTTCCCCGTCACATTGAATCGGTAAAGGCGCGTCCAGTTTTATCCGCAATGTCTTTGCCTTATAAAAATTAAAAGGAGGCTGATATTTCAAATGTTTGCCACCTTTCATTTTACTTAAAAGGTATAGGGCTTTTAAAGTGTTCCCCACTTCCATCGCCGTGCAGACGTCAAACAAGCCGTCTGATAAACTGGCGCTCGGCGCGACTTTGAAACCACTTCCATACGTCTTGCCGTTCTGTATCGCGCAAATGAGCAGCTCGTTGGTATAGCGCTTGCCGTCTATGGAGTATTCAAAATGATGCGTCTTCAGATCATGTATGATTGCCGAAGCCGCAGCGCGCGCATACAACCTGAGCCCCGTCGTTCCCGTAGTCTTGCGCAGGTCAACCGTGTTCAATGCGATAGCGGCGTCTACACCAAAGCTGAGCGTTTGCAGGAAATATACCGGTTCGCTTGCAGCCGCGCCAGCGCGCTTGGCATCAGCGTCCGTCTGCCGGCTGGTATGCCCTAAATCGCCTGCAGGCTCCGCAATTCCTGTGCCCGCATTACCTACG
>JAISJA010000002.1 GCA_031261765.1 Coriobacteriales bacterium
CTATGGCACCAAAAACGTCATTGCGGAACGCCGCGGCGCCAACGTCCGTCATACGCACCGCGCCGCATATGCCACGCTGGAACAACCACTCGCCTTTTTCATTGAGGGCGGAAAACGACAGGTTCGCAGTGAAACGCGACCCCTGTGGATACGGTTCTATCTTCTTATCCCAATATATACGTACCGTAGCCTGTTTTCCGTTCGCGAGTGACACGCGGGCGGTTGACGTCTTGAACATGGTACCCGACTTGGGATCGTCTAATACCAAAAGCCGTGCTTCTGCCAGACTGGATTCCTGCATGGCGTTTGCGTCTGCCTGAACGCCGTTCCAATAAGCGCATCCAGCGTTGATGCCAACGATGAACGCTATCGCACATACGAACGCTATGCGCAAAGCCCTCGCGCGAACGAAAAGAGCGGCTACGAACGCGAGCGCGACGCTGCCCGATAACGATAGCAAAACGACAGCGCCGGGAATGCCTACCTCCTGCCATATGGCGACTTCAGATAGAGCGAGCCCCATCCAGAGACAACCCAACGGGAACAGCAGGAAAGGTAGCGCCGTTCGTACGGGATGGCGCGTGGCATAGCCATCGTTTTCATGTGACGAGCAAGCCACGCTTTGCGCTATGGGGACGCCTCCGGCATCGGCGCCGTGGTCCAAAGCCGCCTTGAATATGGATGGCATCTGCTTAAACGGTTATCTGCGACGCGATAGACGCGTATTTCTTCTCGCCTATTCCGGAGACGTTCTTCAAATCCTCCTTCGTTTTGAAAGCGCCGTTCTTGTTGCGGTAATCTACTATCTTCTGCGCCGTTGCCGACCCTATGCCGTTTATGGACTGCAGTTCGTTGGCGCTTGCGGTGTTTATGTTCACGAGGTCCGATGCGCCGCCTTTGGCACCCGTGCTTTTCTGTCCATCCTGGGCCCCCGCACCGTTTGATGCCGTAGCCGGTACTGAGCTTGTGGCGGCTTTCGCTGCTATCTCGCCTTTAGTCGGGATATGTATCTGTGCGCCGTCTGTTATCTTCTCGGCAAGGTTAATGGACTCGGCCGCCGCCTCGGCACTAAGCCCTCCGGCCGCGGCCACCGCGTCGCCTATTCTCTTGTCGGACGTAAGCTCATAAAGCCCAGGTGCGCCAACTGCCCCGGTAACATATACGATGGCTTTCACAGGCTCGCCACTATTGGCCTCCTGGCCCGCGTCGTGTGCGGACGCGCTTTTAGAATCTGCGACCTCGAATCCGCTACCGGAGCCTTGCGTGACATAGAAGGCCAGCACGGCTATGAGAACCAGTGCCGCTACGGCTACAATAAGCATTACGTTTCTTCTGCTGAGTCCGGTCCTGTCGCAAATCTTGTCTATAAGCGGCAGATGTCCTTCGCGGCGATACTCCATATTATGCCCTACGCTGCCGGTCATGGCCCGTTTTAGCGCACCTGGTGGCGATTGTCTTGGAACCTTTAGGCTTTTCACGTTGCCTCCTCATAGTCCGATGAATTGCATTGGCGGTAACATCTGAACATGATACAGAGCGGTTCTAAAAAATCTTTAAAAGGAGTTTAAAGATTTTCTAAAACTTTTCTTACAAATATGGGTTTTACTGGACTTTTATCAGCAGAAAAAAATCAGGAAAAACTTCAGGAAAACGTGAGCGGCCAGTTATGCGACGTGAACGGTATAGAGAAGGTCCACTATCTCATCTATCCACTCGTTAGTTGGCATGGACTCCCAGGCTTCGTTCACTTCACGTATCTTCGCATGCGTCTCAGGCGCGCGTGGCATGAACAAGGTACAGCAATCGTCATGGTCTTGGATGGATATGTCATACGTGCCAAGTTTCTTCGCGTCGTCTATGATCTCGACCTTATCCATACCTATGAGCGGCCGCAGCACCGGCCATGTAGCTACCGCGTCAGTAGCGCAGATGTTATCAAGCGTTTGAGAGGCAACCTGCCCTAACGACTCCCCCGTTACGATGGCCTTGGCTTTCTCTTTTTTAGCCACGGCATTCGCCACGGCGATCATGAGCCTGCGGTACATTATGACCCTCAACTTCTCAGGCACGCAAAGCGCGATCTTGCGTTGATACGAACCGAAACGCACCACGTGAAGGCTACGAAGGCCGCCTGCGGACTCCAAGACCCTCGTTATGTCCTTAACAAGGTATTCAGAGGTATCTGGCGTCTCCGGAGCGCCCGAGAAATGTAATCCTATTACCTCGGCGCCGCGGCGCAACATACGCCAGGCCGCCACTGGAGAGTCTATCCCACCAGATAACAGGCAAACCACGCGTCCGCCTGATCCTACGGGTAACCCGCCAACGCCGCGTCGCGTGTACGCGTATATATACGCAGAGCCCTCTATGACCTCTACGTGCACCTCTGCATCCGGACCCTTAAGGCGCACTTTCTTATCGTCGGTGTTCTCACATAGATACGCGCCAATGTCGCGGTTCATCTGCATGCTGTCTATGGGGAAGTCTGTGTTAGCACGACGAGCGTTTACCTTGAACGTGCTATAAGGCTCGCATGTGGATATGATATCAAGCGCGGTCGCACACATGATATCCATGTCGCGTTGCACACGCAGCCCGGCAGACACGCGCGCGACGCCTGGTACCGATTTCACTATGTCGGCTATGGCAGTCGCGTTATCTAACGTACCAGCCTCTATGAGCTCTCGTCCGGATATCTTTGAGACCTTCGCGCTTATATTACGCAAAGAGAGCGCAGCTTCTATGTTTTGACGAAGCTTGCGCTCAAATAGATAACGGTTGTGGCCCTTAAGGCCTACCTCATGGTAATGGACTAATACGACAGCGTTATGCGCCAAGGCCCTGTTTCTCTTCTTCAAACGACTCCGCGTCGTATCCTATCTCGCCGCGCGATATCTCCTCCATCGCAAGCGACAAAGGCTTGCGGCCGGCAAGCTGCGCTATTTGGGTAGCTGATTGCAACGCTATCGCACGGTCGCGTTGGCCGCGCATCATATCGTTTATATCGCGTGAGCGCTCGCTGGCCACTGCGCACAGCAAATATTTGTCGTTTTCGGCCTTACGCATCAAGTCATCGATTGGCGGGTTCATAAGCGACATATTAACATTCGACCTTTCTATGTTTTTCGATAATAGCGATCAATTGGTTAGTTGCTACGTCTAAATCATCATTAACTATAATCTCATCATAGCAGTTTTCCTGCGTAAGTTCACGCCGCGCAGTTTCAAGCCTTCGGGATATCGCCGCATCGTCCTCTGTGCCACGCGTATGTAGGCGCTCTTCCAAGGTGTCAAACGATGGCGGCTCTATGAATATAAGCACCGCATCCGGCCTTTTCTCCTTAACCTGCTTGGCGCCCTGGACGTCTATCTCCAACAAGACGTCACAGCCTGCGTCTATGGACGCCTGGACTTTCGACTTCATCGTGCCATACCGCATGCCATGCACGTTCGCCCATTCCAAAAAACCGTCTTCGGATAAGACTGCATCGAATTCATCGTCGCTTAGGAAGTGATAGCTGACGCCGTCCACTTCACCTTCGCGTGGCGCCCGTGTCGTAGCGGAAACGCTAAGCGAGATGTTGCGAAGGCGCTGAAGTATCAAAGAAACCAAAGTACCCTTCCCGACTCCGGATGGGCCGGAGATAACGAAAAGGGTACCAGGTCTTTGTTTCATCTAATAGATATTTAGATTGTATAACGCGGATTAACCGAGTTTCTCTATAAGGGCCTCACGCTGGCGCTCGCCAAGTCCCTTCACGCGGCGCGTCTCTGAGATGTCAAGATCCTCAAGGAGCTTCAGAGTCTTTGCCTTGCCCCAACCGGGCAGGGACTGTATAAGAGTAACGACCTTGATTTTATCTATAGTCTTATCGCCCTCTGTCTTAAGAACCTGGGCGATCGTAAGTTTACCTGTCTTCACTTTCTCACGTAGCTCAGAGCGAGCCTTACGGGCCTCAGCGGCTTTCTTCAGTGCTTCCTGACGTTGTTCCGGTGTCAGTTGGGGTAATGGCATTTGTGCCCTCCTTAAATCGTTTGTCTTTTCAACCCGAATTGAACGTTAAGTCCAAAGCTAGTTTTCTAACTTAAAGCATTTGTAACTATTAGCTGCCTATTTTGCAAGGTGGCGGCTTCCAGGAGCGTCCAATGGTACGCCTGAGCTGCATAAATCACATTCTTCAGGGCTCCATGAAGGCGTCTTAAGGCGCAACAGCGGGTAAAACGGCGCGCCGAAATCAGGGTTCGCACCGCGGTCGATTATAGACACGACACCGGCAACGTTAGCGCCCGCGTCGCGCACGAGGTCTATGACCTCCTTGACCGAGCCCCCTGTCGTAACAACATCCTCTACTACTAGTATGCTAGCGTTTTTCGGCACCTCGAACGAACGCCTGAACTGCATGGCACCGTCTTTGCGTTCGCTGAATATGAAAGGGGTATGCAAGGAAAACGCGACGGCGAAGCCAAAGAGTATTCCGCCGATGGCAGGAGACGCCACCATGTCCACCTTGACGTCGCCGGGCAGGCGCCTGGCCGCCTCGACGGCAAGCTGATTAGTCAAGCGCGGATGCTCTAATATGCGGGCGCACTGTATGTACGTATCGCTATGACGGCCGCTTGTCAGCTTGAAGTGTCCCTTGCGTACGGCTTGTGTGTCTTCCAATACCTTAAGTATCTCTTCGTCTGTCATGGATTACATTCTCCTTTTCCTTGTTTCGTATCTTAGTTCTCTATCTCTTTCACTATGTCCTCAAACGCCTTGACCGGATCCGCGGATTCCGTTATAGGACGTCCTATGACAAGATGCGACGCGCCTTGGGCGATAGCGCTCTTTGGCGTGCTCACACGGGATTGATCGTCTTTGCCTATACCAGCGGGACGTATGCCAGGGGTCACTATCGGGGCGTCCGGTCCTAAAATCTTACGCAAGTCCTCTGCCTCGGCGGGAGACGATATCACACCTGACATACCACTTGCCTGGGCCAGCTTCGCAAGCGAAAGCACCTGCGCGTGCATCGGGCGCACGATGCCAAGGTCCTCCAGGTCGTTATCGTCCATGGACGTTACGACCGTGACGGCCAGTCCCTTTGCGTCATTTGCGGTCTCGCTCGCAGCGGTTGCTATGCCGCTTGCCGCGGCCTTCATCATATCTGCCCCACCGGACGCATGAACGGTAAGGAAGTCCGCGCCCGAGCGCACTATGTTGGCAGCGGCTCCCTCCACCTGGTGCGGTATGTCATAAAGCTTCAGATCGACGAAGATATTGAAGCCAAGTTTCTTGAACTCCGACACTATCGCCGGACCTTCCGAATAGTACAACGTCATTCCGACTTTCAGCCACCTCGCATGGCCGCGCAGCAGATCCGCGAACCTACGCGCGTCATCACCGTTGCAATCCAAGGCGACGATAATACGGTCGCGCGCCGCGATTTGACCCGGCGTGTTCGTGCTTGTATCAGACATCGTGTCCTCCATTCTTAAATTCGACTGCCAGGCGCCATAGGCACGCGCCACACTTTGCATCAGTTAGTGCCAAGGGCACCAACAAGCTCGCGTATGTCCAACACGCCCTCATCTTTGCACCAGTCATAGATACCGTGTATTACGTTAGGAACGCACATGGGATCTATGAAATTCCCCGTGCCTATAGCTACGGCACTAGCGCCGGCTAAGATAAACTCTATCGCGTCTTGCGCGCATACTATACCGCCCATACCGATAATAGGTATCTTGATAGCATGATAGCATTTGTCAACGGCGTAAAGCGCTATTGGCTTTATGGCCGGACCGGAAAGCCCTCCCATGCCGCGTGCGAGTATGGGTTTTCGCGTATGCGCGTCTATGGCAAGCCCCGCAACGGTGTTCACCATACTGACGGCGTCAGCGCCCGCCGATTCGGCAGCCTGGGCTATCTGCGATATATCCGTTACGTTTGGAGTCAGCTTCACGAACAGTGGGCGTTTCGTAGCGGCGCGGCAACGCGCGGTAATGTCTTCTGTGACCTTCGCGTCTATGCCAAACGACATGCCGCCGCTATCCACGTTTGGACATGAGACGTTTATCTCATATGCGTCTGGCGTGCTTTCCCGCTCTAAGCGTTCTATGACCGGTACGAAGCCGTCTTTCGTGTGCGAACAGACGTTAACGATAACGGGTACGTCCTGTGCGGCGAGCCACGGTAACGTGTCGTTACAGAAGAACTCTACGCCTGGGTTCTGCAGACCTATTGAGTTAAGCATCCCGCTTGGCGTCTCGGCTATGCGAGGGGTCTCGTTTCCACGCCAGGGCTCCAGTGACACGCCTTTCGTGGTGACGGCCCCAAGCGTTCTAAGAGAGAAGAACTCGCCGTATTCACGGCCTGCCGCGAACGTCCCTGACGCCACGGTAACCGGGTTGTCCATCTTAAGCCCGCCTATGTTCACCATAAGGCTGGTACCGGGAGCGGGAGCCTTAGCGTGGGGCGTATCGGAAGGCTTGTCACGAACGGTAGTCGTGACCTTGCGTTTATCTGTAGCTACCATGCGACCTCCCTGGCGTCGAATATGGGACCGTCCACACAGGCGCGCTTGCGTCCGTCAAACGTGTCAACGACGCATCCAAGGCACGCGCCTATGCCGCAGGCCATTCGTTCTTCCATTGACACCTCGCATGGGATATCATATTCGCTTGCTAGCATAGCCATGCCACGCAGCATTGGAGCCGGCCCGCATGTAGCTATATAGTCAAAACCGTCCGATGCCTGCGCGATAAGGTCGCGTGCAACGTCAGTCGTGAAACCATGATGGCCCTTCGAGCCGTCATCGGTGCATATGTGGAGTTCCAACGGTAGCTCAGAGAAATAAGGCTCGCTTGCTAGCATATCAGCATTTTGTGCGCCCAGCACCACGTGCACGTCGCGCTTATCGGCACTAATGACTTTTGCCAACATATATAGCGGAGCAGATCCTATGCCACCGCCAACCAGCATGATATTGCGAGCTCTTTGTGGCACTTGCCAGCCGTGTCCTACAGGGCCTATGCAGTTGGCATATTGGCCGGTCTGCATATCGAACATATGGGCGGTACCCTGCCCCACGACCTGATAGAGCACGCTAATGGTGCCGATGTTCTCATCAACGTCGAACACACTGAACGGCCGTCGCAAGATATGTCCGCCAAACCCGGGCATGCGCATATGCACGAACTGGCCCGGCTTCACACAAGGCGCTATACGCGGCGCGGTAAGCGTCATTAACCCTATTGTGTCGGCAAGCTGTTCGTTACAGAGCACATGGCATTCATCATCAAACATACTAAAATACTACCAGATATATTAGTGCTAGACTGTAAACGTGAGTTAGAAAGGGCTGCAAATTACAAGGTTTCAGGAGAAGTCATGGGAGATAACATAAACACTGCGTTCGCAATGCCGCATCCGCCAATACTTGTTGAAGGCGTGGGCACGCAGGCGGACTGGGACGAAGCGGCGGCAACCTATAAGGCATATGAAAAAGCCGCGAAGATGGTCGTAGAATTGGAGCCTGAGCTGCTGGTGTTCTCGTCTCCACATGGGCGGCTGTACAGGGATAGTATGCACGTGTCACGCGGTAGCGCACATGGTGACTGGAGCGGGTTCGGGCGCGACTGCGGCGACTACAACATAGTGTATGCCGATGAGTTCGTGGACGCGCTGGTGGGGCTCGCGCAAAGCCGGGATATAGCGTGCGACACATCGCCTGACCCTGAGCTTGACCACGGCGTAATGGTTCCGTTGTCGTTCATGCTTAACGCCGGTTTAGACGTTGATAAGTGCAGGTTCGTGCGCATCAGTATATCTTTTTTGGGTGATGCGGCGCACTATGGTTTTGGTAAATGCGTAAACGAGGTGGCGCGCGAGCTTGGGCGCAAGACGCTTTTCATAGGATCGGGAGACCTATCGCACAAGCTGAAGAATTCTGGCCCGTACGGCTTCAACCCGGAAGGACCGAAGTTCGACGCGCTTATAGACGAAGCTTTTACCAGCGGCGACTTCAGCGGGTTATTTGGGCTTAGCGATAAGTTCAGGGACGACGCCGGCGAGTGCGGCTTGAACTCGTTCCTAATGCTCGCGGGCGTGTTCGACGGCGATGGGTTCACATCGGAGCTTTATTCGCATGAAGGGCCGTGGGGTGTTGGTTACGCAATCGCTCGCTTCGACAGGAAGCTCTGATACGATGTCTAAGCTTCCGCATGGAACAAAGGAGATAACATGAATGATAATAACGGCAACAAAAGCCTTCCGGTGCAGGTGGCTATCGTTGGACTGCATCACTACCTTCAATATGGCAAACGTCCTAACCCAAGGACGGACGAAATAGTGGAGCTGCTGTCCAACTCCGTCAACGACGATAACGAACGCGTACAAGAGTTCGAGATGATGACTACACGCCGTGCGGGAGCGTTCGTATCATATCATAATGGCGACGAATTACGTGGATGTATTGGTACGATAGCATCCACTACCCCTAGCGTGCTAGATGAGATACTGCACAACACGGTGGCAGCGGGCACGGAAGACCCGCGGTTTTTGCCCATAGAGCTTGACGAGCTTCCCAAGCTCACGTGTAGCGTTGACGTATTGGGCGACGCAGAACCAATAGACGGTATGGACGAGCTTGACGTGAAGCGCTATGGCGTCATAGTGTCAAACGGTTGGCAGCGCGGCCTGCTATTGCCAGACCTGGATGGCGTTGACACGCCCGAACAACAGGTCGACATAGCGCTTGCAAAGGCCGGTATAGAGCCGGGCAGCGACTATGACATGCAGCGCTTCGAGGTCGTACGCTATAGCTAGGCACTAATAACTTGGATACCGCGATATGCGACATATGCCCGAAGGCCTGTCATCTGCACGAGGGGCAGGTTGGCGAATGCGGCGCGCGCATAGCGCAAGACGGGCGCGTGCAGCCAGCTAACTATGCCCAGATAACATCTATAGCGCTTGACCCAATAGAGAAGAAACCGCTTGCACGCTTTAACCCCGGCAGCAAAGTGTTAAGCGTGGGCAGCTATGGATGCAATATGCGCTGCCCGTTTTGCCAGAACAGCAATATATCGACGATGGATTATGACTACGCCGTGCGAAACGCGTCTGTGCGCACAATAGAGCCCGCGCAGATTGTCGAACTGGCTGGGGATGCGAAAGACAATGGCAATATAGGGATAGCATATACATATAATGAACCGCTAGTAGGCTATGAGTATGTATATGATTGTGCCGTTGCCGCGCACGAGACGGGACTCGTAAACGTGCTAGTATCGAACGGCTATATAAACGACAAGCCTTGGCGTAGATTATTACCGTTAATAGACGCAGCCAATATAGACCTTAAGGGCTTCACACAAGAATTCTATGACTACGTAAGCGCGCCTTTCGGACTTGACGTCGTAAAGCATAATATCATGCTAGCGGCTGCCATCCCTACCCTACACCTTGAGGTAACGACACTGATAATACCCGGGCGCAATGACAGCGAAAGCGAGATAGCGGGCTTATCGGCATGGTTGGCGTCGCTTGACGAAGACATAACGCTTCATTTGACGCGTTTCTTCCCGCGATACGAATTGCTGGACACCCCGCCTACGCCTAAAAAGACGTTATACACGCTGGCCAAGGTTGCCGAACGGAACCTGGAACACGTCTATATAGGCAATGTGTGATAGCATAGACGTTAAGAAAATAGCGCAGGGGAGCCTATTGGCTGAGATTGTCCAAGCGCCGTTAGCGGTTTTTTGGACTGACCCTTTGAACCTGTTGGTCAATACCATCGTAGGGAGCAAGGCATTCCGCCATAAGATATCGCCCCTTACACGGGGCGTTTTTTATACCGCTTCATATATGCTATATGCTTCGCATGACATATACATGCGCAACATACGATATTACATACGGAGATGTGATGGACGGACATACGTGTTATATAATCGGCGCCGGCGAGCATTATGGCAAGCCGCCAAAGCCAGACATAGAAGACCTCGTCATAGCCGCTGACGGTGGTTATACATACTTGGATTCGTTAGGGATAATCCCAGACCTCATAATAGGCGATTTCGACTCACTGGACGCCGCAGTTGACACACATGGCGTTCGCGTCAAAAGACTTCCCACAGATAAGGACGACACGGACACATACGCCGCGATAAAAGAGGGCTGGAACGGTGGCTTTCGGCACTTTCTCATCTACGGCGGATGCGGCGGACGCATAGACCACACCATAGCCAACATACAATGCCTGGCGTATCTGGCGCACAGCGGCGGTATAGGTTATCTTGTCGATAAAGACGTCGTGATGACAGTGATATATAACGATAGCTTCATATTACCCGAGCAAGCATGTGGAACGGCATCTGTGTTCGCATATGGCGATACCGCGCGCGGTGTGTCCATAGAAGGCCTTAAGTTCACACTTGACGACGAGACGTTAAGCAATACCTACCCTATAGGCGTCAGCAACAGCTTCATGGGGACCGGCGCAGTCATAACCGTCACGGACGGTATGCTGCTTATAACGTACCCCCGCGATATACAAAGGCCAGCGACAAAAGACGACGACTTATCAAACGAAGGTCTAACAAGCGAAGGGAACGTATCATGAACCGCACGCCAAGATGCGCGTTAAGCATAGCGGGATCCGATCCAAGCGGCGGAGCAGGCATGCAGGCGGATTTAAAGACTTTCTCGGCGTTAGGTGTATTCGGTATGTCTGTTATAACATCTGTCGTGGCCGAGAACACGTTTCACGTCATAGATTCTGAAGACGTGCGGCCCGACATGATAGCGTCGCAAATAGACGCGGTATTTGAGGACATACCGCCTGACGCGGTGAAGATAGGCATGTTATCGTGCGTGGATACTATGATGATAGTGTCAACTAAGCTTAAGGAGCTGGAACCGAAGAACGTAGTCGTGGATCCGGTCATGTACGCGAAGAACGGCGCGGCTTTAATGGACCCTGGCTCTATAGACACGCTCATAGCCAACATAATACCCCTGGCGGATATAATAACGCCAAACATACCTGAGACCGAGAAGATAGCCGGGCTTGACGCCGGTTCCATAGCGTCTGTAAAAGACATGGAACATGCCGCGAAACTCATATATGATATGGGCTGCAAACACGTTTTGGTAAAAGGCGGACACGCCATAGGCGACGCGACAGACGTGCTGTATGACGGCAACCGGTTCTATTATTATTCACATACACGCATAAACACTAAGAACACGCACGGCACGGGGTGCACGCTATCCAGCGCTATCGCGTCGTACCTGGCACTTGGGGACACGATGCCTGAAGCCGTAAAGGGCGCGAAGGAATATGTTAGCGGCGCTATTGATAACGCGTTGGAACTTGGATGCGGATGCGGCCCCACTAACCACTTTTGGAACCTTGGAGAGTAAATGGCTTTAAACGACAACGTTGACATCTTGCGATACGGGGCTTTGCTGGATGCGGTGCGTGATAACAAACCGCTGGTGCATCACATAACCAACTACGTTACTGTAAACGATTGCGCGAATATAACGCTAGCGACTGGCGCCTCCCCCGTTATGGCAGACGAGCCAGACGACGCACGCGAGATAGCCGCTGCGGCCGACGCCGTGGTGCTTAATATGGGCACGCTGAATTCACGTACGATACCCGCTATGTTGACAGCCGGGCGAGCCGCAAACGAGAACAACGTTCCAGTCGTGCTTGACCCGGTTGGCGTTGGAGCGTCGTCGCTTAGGAACGATACGGCAAGACGGCTGTTGCAAGAAATCAGCTTAACGGTAGTGCGCGGCAATATATCTGAGATACGCTACCTGGCCGGTCTACATCAGCATACAAAAGGCGTAGACGCGTCTGCAAGTGACATTGCCGATAGCGATGACGCGCGCAGCATAGCACG
>JAISJA010000113.1 GCA_031261765.1 Coriobacteriales bacterium
CTGAATGAAAAAGGTGAGTGGTTGTTCCAGCGCGGCATTTGCGGTTCAGCGCGTATGTCAGACGTTGGCGATGCAACGTTCCGTAACGACGTTTTTGGCGCCATAGACAAGTTCAGGGATGATAACGTAGGGCGCATAACGCGGATAGGTGGCGACGGCGCGGCGCTGCTTGGCGGTATGTTGCTTGGCAATACGGAGGCGCTTGCGGCAGCGGAGGTAAACCAGGCGTTCCGCATATGCGGCCTCTCACATCTTATAGCCGTATCGGGCTCACATCTTGCTGTCATAGCCACTTTGCTCGCGTGGTTCTTATCCAAGCTACCAGTGGGCAAGCCCGTTGAATACGGTGCGCTTGTAGCCGTTTTAGTTGTCTATGTCATATTAACGGGCCTCCAACCTTCGGCCATACGAGCGGCCATAATGTGCGGAGTTTCAGGCATGGCGTATTTCGCGGGCCGTCGCGGCCATGGTCCTACCGCGCTTGCGGCCGCCGCCGTCATCATGTTACTCGCAACCCCGTCTAACGCGTTTTCCATAGGGTTCTGGCTTTCCGTGTTCGCAGTGTTGGGGCTCGTGCTGTTCTCGCCTATCGTGAAGTCGTGGTTCACGGAAGCCCTAAGCAGCGCCGCAGAGCGCTTCGGCAAGCCTGCCGGCAAGGCCAAACAGGTCATGTCCGAATCACTTGCACTTACAGCGACCGCCCAACTGGCAACCATCCCAATAATCGTGCCGGTATTCTCTATGTTTTCGTGCGTAAGCCCTATAGCCAATATAGTAGTGGCGCCGTTAGCTACCGTTATGGTGGGCGCAGGCATGGTAGCGTTGATAATAACATTGCTGCCCCTACCGTTTTGCGAACAGATAGGCACGTTTGTCTTATACGCTCTTTCAAAGACGGGTGACGTGGCGGGTTGGGTAGCCGGACTGTTGGGCAAAGTCCCGTTTTCGGCAGTGCCGCTGACCGCTGACATGTTATTAGCTATTATAATAGCATTAATAATAGCTAGCTTGTTGTTTATCACGTGGCCGCGTCTGCGTGCGAGCACCATACGTGTACTTGGCGCGGTAGCGCTGAGCGCAGCACTCGTCTTTACCATTGTCCTGCCTAATTTCACGCCGCCACAACTGGTGGTTATGGACATAGGACAAGGCGACGCGTTACTGGTGCGCGAGGGTGGCAACAACGTGCTTGTGGATACCGGCGAGAACACCGGCGTTCTTTTGCAGGCGCTTGCAAGGCAGCACATAACGCAACTTAACGCCGTGGTGATCTCGCATTTGGACTCAGACCATTGCGGTGCGCTCGAGGCATTGCGCGGCACTGTGAACGTGCGGAATATATATTTCGCAAAAGGCTTGCTTACGTCCAAGGGAACGCATAACGCGATGCGCACCGCATATGCCCTTGTTGGCGATGACGGCGTTGGCGAACTTTCGGCCGGCGACTCCATTAAGGTAGGCAAGACGTTGCGTCTTGACGTCGTGTGGCCAATCGAACCGGTCAGCAAAGGCGATAATCCGGACAGCGTGTGTATGTTGCTGTCATACGACGCGGACGCAGACGGTGCGCCAGAGAAGCGTACGCTCCTTACAGGGGACGCCGAAGCGCCGGAGGTCGCCAAGATGATGGACGCGCGTTTGCTTCCGCGTGTAGACGTGCTTAAGCTTGGACACCACGGCAGTACCGACGACATACGCCTTGAGCAACTGCGTGAGTTAGGCGTGACCTGCGGCCTCATAAGCGCCGGCGTGAACAACCGATACGGGCATCCTACCGCGTCTACTTTGGATATATTGGAGCGCGGTGACGTCCATGTGTTCCGCACTGACGAGAACGGAGATATAACCGTGCACTACGATGGCGGCGCGGCGCGCGTGTCCTGTGCTAAGATTGGAGAAGCCTGAATGGGCGCAGCACGCGCATAGTTTGTGTTCAAATGGCACGTAATATATGTAAACGAGGGTTGGACGGGCGATATTGCCAAAAGACGCTGAAAATAAGAAGACCGCGCCGCTTTTATCGGCGTATTTGTTGTTAGGTGACGACAAGCTTAAGCGCGAGCACGCGCAAAAGCGCATGGAAGAACGCATTGCGAAACTCGGTGACCTCTCCATGAACTCGCAGGTAATAGATTCCACGTCATCGGACGTAGCCAACACGGTGCTAAACGCGCTTAACACGCTACCGTTCGCGTCTTCGTTGCGGCTGGTGTCTTTGCTTAACGTTGATAAAGCCCCTAAAGCCTTAATAGACTCGCTTGTCGACTATCTTAAAAGTCCCGCTTCCACGTCTGTTTTGGTGATGTCAGCCGACAAACTCGCGCGTAATTCGCGCCTGTTCAAAGCCGTAAGCGCTGTGGGTACCCATGCCGTCGTGGACTGTTCGTCTAAGAAGGCTAATGACGTCATACGCCTTGTGCAGGGTATGGCCGCGTCATATGCAAGCAAATTGGACTCAGACGTCGCGCGGCATCTCGTTTCGCTTATAGGGCCCTCTACCGTCGCGCTTGACGCGGAGGTAAAAAAACTCGCCGCCTATGTGCAAGCACAGGGCCGGTCTTTCATATCGCATGACGACGTATCGGCTATCGTGACACGTACCAGCGAGGCGACCGTTTGGGAGTTCCTTGACACTTTCATGCAACGAGATATCGCGGCCACGCTACGTATGCTGCACAAGATGTCAGACAAGGAGACGCCATACAGCATGTTACCGCGTTGCATGATGCGCCTTCGCGATTTAATGACGATAAAAGCGCTAAAAGCGCGTGGCACGCGTAACATAGCGCAGGCCATGAGCAAACAGGACTGGCAGATACGCAAAGAACTACAAGCTGCGGCTAATTTCAGCATGAACGAGTTGGAATCCGCCTTCATAGACGCCGCGGTGGCTGATAAGAAGATGAAGTCCGGTTCGGATCCCAACGTAGTGTTCTCGACATGGCTTGCGAATGTGATGTAAAATATTACTTCGCGTGTTTTTTCAGATTTTAAGAAGGAGTAAGGATTCACTAACATGGATATGATTCGTGCCATTGAGCAACAGCAGATTAAAGACAACATACCAGACTTTGGCCCAGGAGACAACGTGAAAGTACACTATCGCATTACAGAAGGTAATCGCGAACGTATCCAGGTGTTCCAAGGCGACGTTATCCGCAGACATGGTTCTTCCGCACGTGAGACGTTCACGGTGCGCAAGATGTCTTTCGGCGTCGGTGTCGAGCGTACGTTTCCCGTACATTCCCCGAAGATCGAGAAGATAGAGCTCGTGCGCCAGGGCGCCGTCAGGCGGGCAAAGCTTTACTACCTGCGTGACCGCGTGGGGAAGGCTACCCGTATCAAAGAAAAGGGATTTTAAGAAAGCTCTAAACGGCTTTTGCGGGCAATGCTCAAATATCTGACTTTCCAATTATTTGGCTTTCGCTTTTAAATGCACCCAAGTTCAGATGAGATGTACGAAGAGCAACGGCTTGCCGGTTCGGACGCCGTTGTTATCGGCATAGATGAAGTAGGAAGGGGCTCCGTTGCGGGGCCCCTTACCGTTTGTGCCGTTTGTCTGCCGCTCGACCCTGTCATAGAGGGGCTGGACGACTCCAAGAAACTTACGCCAAAGCGCCGAGAGGTCCTCGCGGCCCAGATACGCGACGTCGCCACGGCAATCGGTACCGCCCACATACCTCCCGCAGATATAGACAAAGATGGTATGTCCGCGTGCCTGCATCGCGCTATGGGTTT
>JAISJA010000010.1 GCA_031261765.1 Coriobacteriales bacterium
GAAAGAAGTTCCTATCTCGTCAAGATATGTCGGCCTTTTAGATTCAGGGTCGTATTCGGGCGCGCTTTGCGCGAGCTGCTCGGCTGGCATGTCAGCTACTATGTCGTTGCCGGAAGGAAGCTCGCCGTCGCGCACTACGAAACGGCCGGTATCCGTTATCGTGCCGATATGCGAGCAAGCTAGCCCCCAACGCTCGCAGGCCGCCAAAACGTCCGGCCAATCTTTTGGCGCAACAACGCCGAGCATACGCTCCTGCGACTCACTTACCATGATCTCGAACGGCTTCATGTTCTCTTCACGCTGCGGTACTTTGCGTACGTCTATGTCTATACCAACGCCGCCGCGCGACGCCATCTCGCTGGCGCTGGATGTAAGTCCCGCCGCGCCCAAGTCGCCAAGGGCCACGAACTTGCCGTCTTTCAAGAGCTCCAGGCATACCTCTATAAGGAGCTTCTCGGTGAACGGGTCGCCCACCTGTACGGCGGGGCGTTTGTCGGCGGCGGCTTCGTCAAAGTCCTGTGATGCTAGCACACTAGCACCGCCTATGCCGTCGCGCCCGGTGCTGTTGCCAACAAGCACGACGTAGTTACCCGGCCCTGAGCCAACGGCGCGCGTGATGTCCTCTTCGCGCATAAGGCCCACCGCCATGGCGTTTATAAGGCAGTTGCCCTCATATGCCTCGTCAAAATATACCTCGCCGCCCACCGTAGGCACGCCAAGGCAGTTGCCGTACGCGCCTATACCGGCCACGCTGCCCTCAAACAGGTAACGCTGCCGGGGCTTGTCCAAAGTACCGAAACGAAGCGAGTCAAGACAGGCTATGGGACGGGCGCCCATGGTGAATATGTCACGTATGATGCCGCCTACTCCGGTAGCCGCGCCCTGATATGGCTCGATGGCGCTTGGATGGTTGTGTGACTCCATTTTGAACGCCACGGCCCATCCGTCACCGACGCTTATGACGCCGGCGTTCTCGCCAGGGCCCTGCAAGACGTTTTTCCCTTCAGAGGAGAAACGGCGCAACTGTTTCTTGGAATGTTTATAAGAACAATGCTCTGACCACATAAGCGAGTATATATATAGCTCGGTCAGGCTTGGCTCGCGGCCCTGTGTAGCGACCACGTTATCGTATTCCTCTGGCTTCAAGCCCAGCTCCACGGCCAACCTGGCCGCGACTTCGTGCTCAAGCACTTCAACGTTATCTGCCACCGGAGCGGGGATATCAGGTTCCATGTCTGCCACTTTAAG
Organism: Coriobacteriales bacterium; assembly: GCA_031261765.1. The sequence goes on from JAISJA010000010.1 coordinate 1,249, forward strand.
CCGTAGCCTCCTTTACCATACCAGCGACTATTCCCGAAAAGAGCATGCGGCCGTCGTATCCCGCAAGCCCGTCTACCACGCGCTCTGGGTGTGGCATGAGGCCAAATACGTTTCCGGCTTCGTTGCATATACCGGCTATATCGTCTAAAGCACCGTTCGGCGCGCCGTTCGCGCCGGCATAGCGTAAGACGACCTGCTTGTTAGCCTTCAGCTTACGCAGGGTCTCGTCGTCGCAATAGTAATTTCCCTCGTTATGGTTTATCGGCACGTGTATTATCGCGGGAACCGCGCCATCGCCAATACCGCGCCTGGTGTCAGGCGGTACCCATTTGCATATGCTATCCTCAACGTACAAAGGCACGTCTTCGCATATGAATTTAAGGTCACGGTTGCGTATGAGCGCGCCCGGCAGAAGATGGGCCTCTGTAAGGATCTGGAAGCCGTTGCATATACCCATTACCGGACGCCCGGACGTAGCGTAGTCTATGACGGCGCCCATGACCGGCGAATGCCGCGCTATGGCGCCGGCCCTTAGATAATCACCGTATGAGAACCCTCCCGGCAATATAATAGCGTCATAGCTTGATATATCTGTATCTTGATGCCATATGTACGTGCTATCGTATCCTAGCGCGTCCAACGCGTATTTTACGTCCTGTTCGCAATTGGTGCCAGGGAACCTGACTATGCCAAAGCGGAAAGCCGCAGCGCTCACTCGAAGACCTCTTCTACAAAATAGTCCTCTATGACGGGGTTCACCAACTCGCGCTCACACATGGCCACGACGTCGTCGTAACTTGTGGCGTCACCGGTCTTTATCTTTATGGACCGGCCTATGCGCACCTCTAGAACGTCAGTGAAACCAAGGTTGGCAAGCCCGTTTTGGGCTTGTTTGCCGGCTGGGTCGAATATACCGTGTTTGGGCTTTACCTCAACGTGATATCGCTTCATGATTGTTCCTTATCGGCATTCTTGTCAGACTTGAAGAACGCATCTACGCCTTTATCGGCGTCTTCTGCGTTTTCTGCGTCATCTTTCGCGCTATCTTTGCGTGACAGCTTGAAACGGCGCTGCGCCTTGCGGGCCTTCTGTATGCGCTGCGCTGACGCTTCGCGCTCCTGTTCGTGTTTCTGCTGCTTGGGGCTAAGGCCGCTGTTGCCCTTCTGCGCCCGGTTAACGAGCGGGCGGCGTTTCCAACCGTCCAGCACCAGGGCGCCTATCACGAACACGTACGCCACGCCCATGGCGACCATCCACAATATGGAATTGTTCGTGAAGTACATACTGCCCAGAAACGACACTATGACGGCCACGACGCCAACGCCCAACATGGAGTAATACGCGATGGTGAGCTTCTTGTATTTTGCTTCGTCTTGCGGCATCACGCGGCGCGTGTTCTGTGGGCGAGCCGCCTGTTTACCTGTACCGGACGCGCCTTTAGACTTATCGCCCTTGGAGCCATCGCCAACGAAGAAGCGCTTTATGGGATTCGTCTTCTTCTCGGGCTCTACTATCTCGCCCGCCGCTATCTTCGCGGCTTTTTCCTTCTCCGCCCTGCGTTTCGCGCGCTCTTCTTCTTTGCGCTGCTTCTCTTTAGCCTTACGCTTGCTTGCGGCTTTGCGCTCTGAGCGTGTCTCCGGTTTATGTTCTATGTGCACAGACGTTGCGGTCCCCATTTTAGGTTTGGCCGTAGACGCGGACTTACGGGTCTGTCCGCCCGGGCCGTCGCCCTGATAACGTTCGTTCATGGGATTACGTTGCGTCATTTGTTCTCCTCGTCACATCTTTTTTCTTGACTATTACAAGTATAGCTATAAGCATCGCCACAAGCCATACAAGTATACCAATGATAACCACCGTAAGCGGGTTAGTCAAATATGTCTGCATGCCGGACGCCGGTACATACGCTATGGCCAGGTAATTCGATACGAGCCGGCCGCTCGCTAGCACCTCGTTGTCGCCCAGCTTGAACGAGAACGACTCGTTGTTCCCGGCTATGGCGCTGGCGAACCACGACTGGTTCTTCAGGCTGGCCCCGGTATACGTGTTTGAGCTGTCCGCGATTATGGTGCCTGTAGAGTCGAGCACGAAAACGCCCTCGTTTGGGCTCGTTATGATGTTCTGCACAAGCGGCTGCAGGCTGGTGTCTAAAGAAAGTTCGTCTAACGGGCTGGCCACGTTGCCAACCTCTATTATGCCGGCCGTGTCTTCACGTGAAACCGCCACGTACTGGTACATGTCGTCGCTGCCGGGTTTGCGCGTAGTATCGGCGGCGTACGTACCATCCGTCTGGTTCAGAAGCGCCATGTACGGTTTCGTCTCGGCGTCTGAAGAGAAGTTAGTTGATAAGCTCCCCTGCTTGTTGCTCCATTGCACGACGCCATTGGCGTCAGATACGCTTATCTCGTCTACGCCTGACGCGCTTGCGAGCGACGTGAGCCAACTGCTTGAAAGCGAGCCCGGGTCCTGCGCTATGAGCTTTGCCACCGCCTTCGCGATGGCCAGGTTACCCTTGTCAAGCCCCGTCGCCTCGTCAGATGATATCGTCTGCATATAAGATATGTCACCGCTTACGGTGTCAAGCGTGTCATTGGCGTGCTCGTTTAACATAGCTGCGGGCGTAGTGGCTATATGGAACACGAACATGCATATCACGGCGATAAGCACCACTGCGGTTATCACCACTGTTGGAATGATCAGACGTTTGCGCATATAGAAGATTATATCGCAACCGTGTTGTCGGGGAACCACTGATTAAAGCGCGTTTAGTTACGCATTCAGTTGATATCCAGGCCTGTTTGCCGTTGGTTTGCCGTTGTGAACCCACCACGTCTTGGGCCCGTGGCAGGCGATTGCCACGCGTGCGGATATCGCCGCAGGGCATGCGGCGTGCGATGTTATGGTAATATACTCATTGGTTGCCGATATTTCGGCAATGGTATCTGTAATCCTATTAGAAAGGGCTAAGTTGAGCGACAAAGCTCATCCTCACAGTATTTAGCCCCTACAGTCGCGCTCCTTTATAGCGGCTGGGGGTCCGCTGTAAGATTCGGAGTACGACATGCTTTATCTTTCACGCATGCTCAAACTACCCGTGTTCGATGCCAACGGCACCGAACTAGGGCGTATAAACGACCTTGCCGTGCAAGCCGGCGAGGTATTTCCGCGTATCACGTCTTTCGCCTTCAAGGGGCCCGGCGGCGCGCCTTTCATGGTGTCGTGGCGCAAGTACGTTGACGCGGTTAACGATAGCGGTATATACCTTAACAAGAACAGCGCCGACGTGAGGTTCTCATATCTGCAGGAAGACGAGCTTCTGCTGGCACACGACCTTCTCAACAAACAGATAGTGGATACGCAGGGACTTAAAGTCGTGCGTGTTAACGACCTTAAACTCTCGGAATCAGGAAGACAGTTAAGGCTGCTCGGGGCTGACGTTGGCATGAGGGGGCTGTTGCGCGGCCTCGCCCCGGTTTTAGAGCGCACGGCCGTCGCGGTGACTGGCGCGTTCAGACATCCGCTTCGCGAGCGTATAATCGCCTGGAACTACATGGAACCTGTTGACCGCGACCTGTCTAGCGTGAAGCTCTCGGTGGCGCACAAGCGCCTGCACGACCTACACCCGGCGGACGTGGCAGACATACTGGAACAGCTTGAGCCGCAGCAACGCTCGAAGGTGTTCGAGCAACTTGACGCCAGCCAGGCGGCAGACACCATAGCTGAACTGGAAGACGAATACCAAACGGACCTGATAGACGACCTTAACGAGAGCGACGCGTCTTCGCTGCTTGCTAACATGGACCCCGACGACGCGGCGGACATAATAGGCGACCTTCCGTATGAGAAGGCGGAGAAGCTCCTGCGCCTGATGGGCGTGCACGACTCTAAGCGTATACGCGCGCTTTTGGGCTACAAAGACGATACGGCCGGTGGCGTTATGACGCCGGAGTTCGTCGCCGTGCCTGAAGACGCTACGGTGAGACAGGCCGTAGAGGAGATACGCCAGGCGTCAGACGAGCTTGAGACCGTGCACTACGTGTACACGATAGACGACACCGGACGGCTTACCGGAGCGCTGTCTATGCGGGCCTTAGTGCTTGCCGAGCCCGAAACTCCGGTAAACGAGATAGCCACCCACGAGATGATAGTCGTGCATCCCGACGATGACCAGGAACAGGTAGCGGACGCCATATCCAAGTACAACCTTTTGGCCATACCCGTCGTAGACGAAAACGAGGTGCTGCTTGGTATAGTGACGGTAGACGACGCACTTGAGGTCATGGAAGAGGAACACGAAGAGGACCTGCACCACGTTGGCGCCGTACGGGTGATAATAGCGACGGCGGCCGTCATAGTGTTCCTTGCGATAATAGCGTACGTCATATTCTATATGGCGGTGACGCAGTGACGCGCAACGGCGCAGCGGCACGCAACGGCGCGGTGGGGAGCAGCGGCGTGGTGGGGAGCAGCGGCGTGGTGGGGAGCAACGGCGCAGATAGCACGGAAGCCGTACAAAGCGCGCGGGCCACGAAGAAACGCCCGTTCATACTGGCCGTGCTGGCCGTAGCGGGCCCGGGGATAATAGCGGAGCTGGCCGGCAACGACGCCGGCGGCATATCGACTTTCAGCGTTGGCGGGGCGTCATACGGATACGCGGTGCTTTGGACCGTGCCCATAGCCATGATATTCCTAATGGTCGTACAGGAGGCAACCGCACGCCTGGGCGCACAGACAGGCAAGGGCTTCGCCGCGCTTATCCGCGAGAACTACGGCATACGCCTTACGGCGCTTGCCATGTTGGCGTTGGCCATAGCCAACACCGGAACGACGTTCAGCGAGTTCGCCGGCATAGCCGCGGCAATGGAGCTTTTTGGCGTGAGCAAATTCATAACCATACCGGTGGCGGTGGTTGCCGTATGGCTACTTTTGGTGGGCGGATCGTACCATCGCGTACAACGCGTATTCCTTATAATAAGCCTGGTTTTCCTGACATATGTCATAGCGGCCTTCATGTGCGGCCCCAACTGGGGCCAGGTGGCAGTTGACACCGTGGTACCGCACGTTGTGCTCTCAGGCAATTTCTTCGCTTTGACCATAAGCATAATAGGCACTACCATAGCGCCT
>JAISJA010000054.1 GCA_031261765.1 Coriobacteriales bacterium
GCGTCGAGCCGCCAAAGTTCACGCAGGTCTTCTCGGACGCTATTATGAAAGAAGCTGCCGATAACAGCGATATAGTAGCTATAACGGCCGCCATGACAGGCGGTACGGGCCTGGCTGACTTCAGGCGCACGTATCCGGAGCGCTTTTACGACGTGGGCATAGCAGAAGAACACGCCGTCGCGCTTGCCGCGGGGCTGGCGCTTGGTGGCAAGGTCCCGGTCGTTGCCATATATTCTACGTTCCTGCAGCGCGCGTTTGACCAGCTGTTGACGGATGTCGCGTTGCAAAAGCAGCACGTTGTGTTCTGCATAGACCGCGCCGGGCTAGTAGGAGAAGACGGCTCTACGCACCACGGCGAGTTCGACCTGGCGTATCTTCGCATGGTGCCTGGTATGCGCGTGCTTGCTCCCGCAACGGCGAGCGACCTTGAGGCGTCGCTTGCCACCGCGCTGCGAATGGACGGACCTGTCGCCATACGATATTCACGTGGCAGGGTCTGGAGCGGCGACGTGGGTGGCAATGCTGCGTCTAACGCTACGCTGGATGCCAAGGCAGACGCCGCTATGCGCGGTGTGACAGGCATACGCGGTGGTGCAAACGCCGCGACCAGCGCCGTGTTAGATGGCTTGGACGAATTTGGCGACGGCGTTCCGCGTGCCCAGAAGTTACGGGACGGGGACGACGTAGCGCTGCTTGCCCTGGGGCATATGGTGCCAACGGCGCTTGACGCCGCGAACATACTGGCGGCAAATAACATCAACGCGAGCGTTTATAACATGCTGTGGGCTAAACCGGTTGACGCGCGGGCGGTTATGGACGCGTGCGGCACCAAGCTCATAGTCACGCTTGAAGACGGCGTGGTATCGGGCGGGTTCGGCAGCGGGGTGTTGGAGCTTGTTCAAGACCTGGGCGCGTCGGGTGCGTTGGGCGCGTCTAGCAAACCCGGTACGTCTGGCACGTCAAGCGCGCTGGGTGTGGCAACCGCGTCGAACGCACGCCACATACCGCAGGTGCTTAGGCTGGGGCTGCCGGACGAGTTCATGCTACATGGCACGATAGACGAGCTTTTTCATGACGCCGGTCTTACTCCCGGGCAAATCTCCCAACAAGTGGCCGATAGGCTATAATTAACATTTATATACACAATTCATTCTAGGTTCGGAGGCATTCATGTCTGGTTTTAAATTCGGTTCGTTTTTACTTGGCGGTGCGATTGGCGCCGTTGCAGCGCTTTTGTACGCTCCGCGCAAGGGCGAGGAAACCCGTGCTATAGTCGCAAATAAGATAGACGATGTCCTGGACGGCCGTTGTGCGTTCAGCTTTGGCAATCACTCCGCAGACGCGTCTTCTGTGTCAGACGGTCAAGCTGCGGGGCAACGCAGCGCCGATCTGCGTCAGAAGATAGAGAGCGCCCGCGCTACGATAGCAGAGCAAGTCGCGAAGAACGCCGCTGCGGCACGTGACGCCATAAACGACAAGATCCCGGTTGCCAGCGAGAAGATCAACCAGGCCGCAGACGTCGTTAAGGCCAAGATACAGGCGACGACGTCAAAGGTCAGTGAGATGGCAAGCGCCGCCTCCGCGCAGCGCAACGCCGCTAAAGAAGACGAGTACGACATGGCCGCAAGCACTACGGACCAGGCGCCGAGCGCGCCTGCGCCCGGCGTGTCTGTCGCGAGCGCGTATGTCGCAGGAGCCGGCAGTTCAACTTCAGCTGCCGACGCGGCATAGGGGCGCTGTACAGACATTGCTTGACCCGAAATATATCAGAGATAACATAGAGACGGTTGCGGCGGCTATGAAGTCGCGCAACTACGACTGGAACGCCAACGAGTTCCTGGAACTGGACTCAAGGCGCCGCGACCTCATATCTAAGACTGAGGAGCTGCAAGCTAAGCGCAATTCGTTGTCCAAGAGCATAGGTGGGCTTATGCGCGACGGCAAGCGTGACGAGGCCGATGCCGTTAAAGACGACGTACGCGCCGTGAACGAGCAGATAGACGCGCTGGCATCCGACCTTGAGCAGGCCGACGGAGCGCTGCATACAGAGGTGCTGACTATTCCCAATATGCCAAGCGACACTACGCCGTTTGGTAAAGACGAGAACGACAACCCAGAGGTGCGCAGATGGGGCACGCCGCGCGATTTCGCGGCCGAGGGCTTTGAGTTCAAGGCGCATTGGGACTTGGGGCCCGAGCTTGGCATAATGGACTTCGAACGCGGAGTCAAGCTTGCCGAGTCACGTTTCGTTTTACTTGGTGGGCTTGGCGCTCGTCTTGAGCGCGCCATCATAAACTTCATGGTTGACACGCATGTATCACGCGGCTATAAGGAATGGTGGCCACCGGTGCTTGCCAACGTGGAGACCATGACCGGTACCGGGCAGTTGCCCAAGTTCGAAGACGACGCCTTCAAGACAACCGGAGGTTTGTACTTAATACCAACGGCCGAGGTAATGCTCACGAACATACACCGCGACGAGGTCCTGGATGGTGCTAGCTTACCATTACACTATTGTGCTTTCACGCCGTGCTTCCGCGAGGAGGCTGGCAGCGCCGGCCGTGACACGCGCGGGCTTATACGCGTACACGAGTTTGACAAGGTGGAGATGGTCAAGTTCTCGCGCCCGGAAGAGTCGTTTGACGAACTGGAGAGCATGGTAAAAGACGCCGAGAACATACTGCAACTATTGGAGCTGCCGTATCGCGTCATAAACCTTTGCACCGGCGACATAGGCTTCTCAGCCGCTAAGACGTACGACCTTGAAGTGTGGCTCCCGTCGTATAACGGTTATAAGGAGATAAGCTCGTGCAGCAACTGCGTTGACTTCCAGGCGAGGCGCGCTAACATAAAATACCGCGACGCGGACGCGTTTAAAGGTACGCGCCTGGTACACACGTTAAACGGCAGCGGACTTGCCGTTGGCCGCACAATGGCGGCTATCGTAGAGAATTATCAGAACGCTGACGGTACCGTGACGGTCCCAGAGGTGTTACGCCCATATATGGGAGGGATTGATATTATCGGTTAAACGTCATTCCGGGCCGTGTTCGTAGGTGGCTGCCATAGCCGCCGTTAAGCGAACGCGTGACCCGGAATCTAGCTCTTTAAGGTTTAAGGAAAGGCACAGATGTCAGACATATCCAATACGCATAGTATGCATACCAACACGTGCGGTGAGCTTACCGCCGCGAACATAGGCGACGAAGTGACACTTACGGGTTGGGTGGGGCATCGCCGTGACCACGGTGGCCTTATCTTCGTGGACCTGCGCGATCGCGCGGGTAAGACGCAGTGCGTGTTTGACCCGGAGGTCTTAAGCAAAGAAGATTTCTCACTTGGCGAGACGATGCGCCCAGAGTGGGTCATTTGTGTAAGCGGCACCGTGCGCCCGCGGCCCGAGGACACCGCGAACCCGAATATGTACACGGGCGAGATAGAGGTCCTGCTTTCCCACGTGGAGATATTGAACCGGGCCAAGACGCCGCCTTTCGCCATAGAGGACGGTATAGAGACCGACGAGACGACGCGTATGAAATGGCGCTACCTTGACATCAGGCGCCCGGAGGTCCTGCAAGCCCTGAAACTGCGTTCAAGCGTTACCACGGCTTTACACGCGGCGCTTGACAAACGTGGCTTCATAGAGGTGGAGACGCCCATACTTGGCCGTTCCACGCCTGAGGGCGCGCGCGACTTCCTTGTTCCGTCACGCATATCGCAAGGCGACTTCTATGCCCTTCCGCAGTCGCCGCAACTGTTCAAACAGCTGTTGATGGTAGGCGGAGTTGAGCGTTATTACCAGGTCGCACGTTGCTTTCGGGACGAGGACCTGCGCGCAGACCGCCAGCCGGAGTTCACGCAAATAGATATAGAGATGAGCTTCATAAGCCAGGAGGATATACTGGCGGTTATGGAGGAAGTCCTTAAAGAGGTACTGGCGGTTGCCGGCATAGACCTCCAGATACCGCTTCCGCGTATGTGCTATAAAGAGGCCATGGAGCGTTTTGGTAATGACCGTCCGGATGTCCGTTTTGGCCTTGAGCTGCAGGACTTATCGCAAATAGTCGCAGGTTGCGGTTTCAAGGTGTTCGCCGGGGCCGTGGAGTCCGGTGGGGTGGTCAAGGCCATCAACGCCAAGGGCGCCGGGGACCTCTCACGCGGTGAGATAGACAAGATAGCGACGGTCGCGACAGACCATGGGGCCGCCGGCATGGCGTGGATCGCATACAAAAGCGACGGTTCCAAGAACTCGCCTATCATAAAGTTTCTTGGCGACGACGTATTAGCGGCTATAGAGTCAGAGCTTGACATACAGCCTGGAGACCTCATCTGCTTTGGCGCCGGTGACTTCGCAACCGTCAGCGCGGCCTTATCAGCAGTAAGGCTTTATCTGGCCGACTTGCTGGACGTAGCTCGCGACGCGGACGGCGCGCTCGCCGCACAAAAAGGCCATCATTTCATGTGGCTCGTGGACTTCCCTATGTTCAAATATGACGACGACGCTAAGCGCTATGTGGCAGAGCACCACCCGTTCACACGCATAAAGGACGAAGACCTTGACAAGATAGAGACCGACCCCATGGCGTGCGGCAGTTATTCATACGACCTTGTCATGGATGGTTTTGAAGCCGGCGGTGGAACGCTGCGTATACATGACCCAGAGCTTCAGATGCGCGTATTAAAGGCGCTTGGCTTCAGCGAGGAAGAGGCCAGGGCGCAGTTTGGGTTCCTGCTTGAGGCGTTGTCCTTTGGCGCGCCGCCACATGGCGGTATAGCGCTTGGGCTGGACAGGCTTATTATGCTGCTTGGCGGCTATGAGTCCATACGTGACGTCATAGCGTTCCCCAAGACGTCAAGCGGTGCAGACCCTATGACCGGCGCGCCCGCTGACGTTAGCACGCGTCAACTTAAAGAAGTCGGGTTAAGGTTGGCATAACATGGCAGAATCATTCTATCTTACGACGCCTATATATTATGTGAACGGTATTCCGCACCTGGGTACCGCCTACACGACCATAGCCGCAGACGCCCTTGCGCGCTTCGAGCGTATGGACGGTTATGACGTGAAGTTCCTTACCGGGCTTGACGAGCACGGACAGAAGGTAGGAGACGCCGCGGCCGAAGCCGGCATGTCACCGCAAGAATGGGTAGACGGCATAGCACCAAAGTTCCTTGACACTTGGAAGGCGCTTAACATCTCTAATGACGATTTTATCCGCACGACTGAAGACCGTCATATAAAGTCCGTGCAAAAACTGTTTAGCGTATTGCATGACAACGGCTCGCTATACAAAGATACGTACAAAGGCTGGTATTGCGTGCCCGAAGAGACGTTCTTCACTAACGAGGAGCTTAAAGACGCGAACGGCACAATGCCACCGGATGGCCCTGACGTCCAGGAAACGCCAGTGTGCCCCGACTGCGGCCGCCCTCTGGAGTTCGTTGAAGAGGAGAACCTGTTCTTTAAGCTATCAGACTATGGTGATAAACTACTAGCATACTATGATGCACATCCGGACTTCATACAGCCTGAGACGCGCCGCAACGAGGTCGTGTCTTTCGTAAAAGGCGGGCTTAAGGACCTAAGCGTATCACGCACGTCATTTGATTGGGGAGTGCCCATACCGTTTGCGAAAGGACACGTAAGCTACGTTTGGTTCGACGCGCTTATCAACTACCTTACCGCCGTTGGTTATGGCGATGAGTCTGAAGACGGTCAGGCCGAGTTCGAGAGGCGCTGGCCCGCGCAGATACATTTTGTAGGCAAGGACATAATACGTTTCCATTGCGTCATATGGCCCGCCATGCTCATGGCCGCCGGTCTGCCGTTGCCAAAGCGCGTGTTCGCACATGGTTTCCTTCTCACAAAGGGCGAGAAGATGTCCAAGTCGCGCGGCAACGCCCTGTCGCCGCTTGACCTCGCTAAGATATTCAGCGTTGACGGTTACCGTTACTACTTCTTGTCGGACGTGCAGTTCGGCTCGGACGGTAGTATCTCGTTTGAGCGCATGACGCAAGTGTATAATTCGGATCTGGCTAACGCCTGGGGCAACCTGGTTTCGCGTGCGCTTAACATGACCAAGAAATACTTTGGTTCCACGGTGCCCGGGCTTAAACCGGACGCCACGAACGACCTTACGCGTGACATGGGTAACCCGCTGGCCGATATAGCCGCGGGAATCTACGTCCGCTATGCGGCCCATATGAACGCCATAGACTATTCGGGCGCCATGGCAGACGTAATGGAACTTGTGAACCGCGCAAACGCCTATATTGAGGAAAGTGCTCCGTGGAACATCGCGAAAGAGGCAGCTAACGGCAACGAGGGCGCGAATGACCGGCTCGCGTTCGTCATATACAATACGCTGGAGGCCATTCGTATAGCAGCGGCGTTACTAGCCCCCGTTATGCCAACCACGTCGGCTGAGGTATGGCGCCGCCTTGGACTTGGCGACGTCTTAGCCGTCACAGATTTGCAGAGCATATGCAAGTGGGGCGGCGCGGACGATACGGCGTGTCATATCGTAGGTAACGAAGTCACGGTTGGCGACCCGCTGTTCCCAAGGCTCGCCAAAGAGGACTAGCCCAGGCACGTTTTTGGATACCCCGCAGAACCTACCTGACGTCGCGTTGTTCTGCGACAAGAAAGGCCGCGTCGTCGCGCCGCCGGTACTTCCGCAAGGCGCGCGCATAGCCGACACGCATACGCATTTGGATATGCTCACCGACCCCGCGCTAGCGCTAGCGCGATGCGCCGTATACGGCGTAGACTATATGGTGACTGTCATAGATCCCGCAGAGAACGCGACCACCGTATTTGCGCAGCTTCCCACATGGATGAGTGACGCACAAGCGTTGCTGGACGATTGGGGTGTTGCCGGTGCCGTAGAGTTGCCTACCGTCCACGCCGCGATAGGCGTGCATCCGCAGCACGCAGAGCTGTTCCAGTCTGCGATACAGTCAATTAAGGAAGTGGGTAGCCGTATTGGTTTTGAACCTGGGGCCCCGGCTCGCGCTTCTGCTGAGCAAAGAGCGCTCGAGCATACGCGCTCGCACCCCAGAACCCAAACTAACACAGCTACCCACTTCCCCAATGATGCGAGTGATAGAGGCGAAACAGTTCCACCAATAGTCTGCCTGGGTGAGATAGGCCTGGACTACCATTACGAAGGTATGAGCGACGTCGATCCCGACTATGAGCCGTCCGCTCCGCGCGAGGTGCAGAAAGACGTCTTCCGCAAGCAGATTAAGCTAGCAAAGCAATATGATATGCCAATAGCGTTACACGTACGCGACGCTCATGAAGACGCGCTTAGCATACTGAAAGCGGAAGGCCTGCCAAAGCGCGGCGCGCTTCTTCACTGCGTTACCGTTAACTGGGACACGTTGAAACCGTTCATAGAGCTTGGATGCATGGCGGCGTTTGGCGGCGCGCTAACGTTCAACAGAAGCGACGACATATGCGACGCGGCACGGCACGTGCCCAAAGACCGGCTGCTTACAGAGACGGACGCGCCGTTTATGGCGCCTGTCCCGCTACGTGGTATCCCGTGTGAGCCGGCGCAGACCATATTCACCGCGGCGTGCCTGGCGCAACAGTTCGGCTGCGCGAACGACGTCGCGTTTTATGATCGGCTATACGATAACGCCGTAGGCTTCTTTGACATACCGGCAATTGACATTAAAACTGTATCATCTATCATGTAATTATACTTGTAATAGGGGCGAGACATATAAAGGTGCGGTCATAATGAATGAAGACGAAACGCAGCAGGCACTCTTAAACCGTATAAACACGACTATAAGCCGTTACGAATTGCTACCAGGCTCCACCACGACATCGCGCGACGGCGCCGCGGCAGACGCTGACCAGACACCTATGGTGCTGATGGTGTCAGGAGGCAGTGACTCCATGGCTATGGCGCATATAATGTGCAGGTTGTATCCACGCTCGCCAATCGCCATTCTGCATATCAACCACATGTTGCGCGGCGAGGACTCAGACGGCGACGAGGC
>JAISJA010000093.1 GCA_031261765.1 Coriobacteriales bacterium
ACGCTCGCCGGCTCCATTCGGCTCTATGTACGGCCTGCCTTGCCCCCTGATCACCAGACTCACTTCAACAACATCCGACTCGGCCGGCGGATCCAGCGAAGGCGCAAGCGCCGCCTCCTCGCTCGTCAACCCTGGCGCAAAACCAGGAAAGTTACACGACAAAACTTGCAACGGCAAGAATAATAAGCCAGCAAGCGATTATAAGGTCGCTTACCATTGGGAACGTCTCGCCGCTATATGCGGTGCCCCTTATACGCCTAACCAGATGCTGCACTCCCGTAAGAACAAAGAACAGACCTCCTGCGATAAAGGCCGGCATCCTGAACGCCCCAAAAAACAGGGACGCGACGCCAAGTATGCCAAGGCAGATGTTCGCGAAGCCAAGCTCGCGTACCAGATGGTTCGCTGAATCATCGTTTATGCCCAAAAGTTCGCTTGCGGTGAAGCCAGGTGTGAACGTCTGCTTAAGACCAGCACTGCCAAGGCGAAGGCCCACGCATCCAAACACGAACCACATGAATGCTTCCAACACTATGGTATGCAGCGCCGACACGTCCGGGTTCGCCGGAATGACCACGACCGCGTCAGCCGCGACGCCTAATATAGGCAATATGATGCAGAACCCTATGACCGACCACTCATATAGGCCCCATTTATGCTTTTGCGCCGTTTCTTGCCCTGCATTACGTTTGGTTCCCGATGTCGCTGTCAAGATATTCCCTTCCGCTTGTATCACACACGTGTTTACAGATAATCAACCCCCTGCGACAATAGATTGTCACAGACAGTTAATAACGCACCTACTGTATACAATGATAGCCCTAAAGCGAGATCTCGTTGCCGGGCTCCACTACTAATTTGTTGGGCGCGGCCCATGATTCGGCCATGACGCGGTCATAGCGGTTCTTCTTGAACAACGTCGGCGGCTTAAGGTGTATGGGTATGTTGTGCTTCGCGCCTATGAGCCGCGCGCACTCGGCGGCCTCGTCAAGGCCCATGTTGAACACGCCGTCACCGGGCAGCAGCGCGTAATCTATATCAAGCGCCGCGAGCTTGCCCATCTCCTCTGTCTTGGATGTGTCACCTGCCGCGTATATCTTTATGCCATTGTTCGCGCCGTCCTCGCCGCTAAGTTCTATTATGTATCCCACGCATTTATCGGCGCTATGGCGTTTATTGCACGCGGTGGTAGAACTAACGCGCACCCAGCCAAGGTCAAAGTCATTGTGGCGTCCACCTGCCAGCGCCTCTACGTTGGTTATGACGCGGCAACCCGGCTTTTTAGCGCAAAGCGCCACCTTGTTATGGTCGCGATGCTGGTGCGTGACCAATATGAGGTCGGCCGGCGCGTTGTAGCCGCCGCCGGTAAACGGGTCAACGTATATAACGTGTCCCGCGTCGTCTATTATCCTGTAGCTCGCGTGCCCCTGATATAAGAGCTTCGCCATTATCGCACCCCAATCTCCACATGAAATGGCTACTATTCAGCTATTGCCGGTTATGCTCACATATTATCATATGTCGATAAACGCGAGCCGATATGCCATGGTTAATGTCTGGTTAATATCCCAAGCTTTAACCTTAAAATTTGAACTACAATGGAGATGAATCACAAACGTAAGGCCACGTGGAAGGACAAGACCATGAAAGAGACATTAACAGACTTAAAAGAGCGCCGCAGCGTACGCAGCTATGAGCCGCGTCAGATAAGCAACGACGAACTTAACGCCGTGCTGGAGGCCGGCACGTGGGCCCCAACCGGAGCCGGCTCGCAGTCGCCGGTAATCGTATGCATACAGGACGCCGACCTTATCGCAAAAATAGAGAAGATGAACGCGGCGGCGTTTGGCCACCCTGAAGCCCATACGTTTTACGGCGCGCCAACGCTTCTAATAGTCTTCGTTGATAAAACCGCGCCGACGCCTATTGAGGACGGCTCGCTGGTGTTAGGCAACCTGCTTAACGCCGCGCAGGCCGTTGGCCTGGGGTCATGCTGGATACATCGCGCACGCGAGTTCTCTGAGTCTGACGAGGGCAAGGCCATGATGGCAAACTGGGGTCTCGACGCTGATAAGTACGTGGGCGTTGGCAATTGCATATTGGGTTATGCCGCCGCAGCCACGCCCGCGCCTGCTCCGCGCAAAGAAGGTTACGTGATTAAGGTAGGTTAACCGCACCGCTAACCCCAGCTTCACGTACGTTGCCTGCGCGCGAACGCGACTGAGGCCAGGATAAAGAACACGACTACAAAACCCCATAGTATAAGCAGGTTCGGGGCAATGGCGGCTATCCCCTCGCCTCGCAACATGACGTTACGCAGGGCGCTTGCGCCATAAGTAAGCGGGAAGCAAGCGCTTATGCCCTGCAACCAAACGGGCGCGCCTGACAAGTCGAATACTCCGCTTAAGAGTATTTGCGGCACTACGAGTATGATCATAAGCTGTATCACCTGGTATGACGTGCGCGCTAGGCTTGAGACCAGAAGGCCAAGCGTGAGCGAGACGAACGTAAGCGAGACCGTCAACAATAGCACGATAGCAAGCGAGCCTTCATTGGGGAAGCCGATAAGCCATATACAGGCCGATATTATTATACCGGCCTGTATGAAAGACACGAGGCCAAAACCCAGCACGTATCCCAAGACAAGCTGCCAGGGTTTTATAGGCGTCGCGAGCAGGCGGCCCATCGTACCTCCGGTCCGCTCGGTTACCAGTGACATCCCGCTGGTGATGAATATAAAGGCGAAAACGAATATGCCTATAAGCACCGGCCCGTAAAACGAGAACCCGTTCCAGCTGGCGGAGCCGTGCAGGTATTCAACGTCCATCGAGCTCACTTGCAGCTGGTCCGCTATTGCGCTTGCGTCGAGGTCCTCTGTGCTGGGTATGCTTATGTTGTTCGCTATAGCGGCCCCATTTGGAAGCTGCCCCAACTGGGTCTGCAGCTTGCTCAGGTTGTCCTGTAACGTCTGAAGATTATCCCTCAGCGTGCTAAGTTTGTCCTCGGCCTTCTGTTGTATGTCCTGGCGCTCCTGGGCAATAGCCTGCTGCAGGGCGGTTTGCATCACCCGTACGGTAGCGCTTGTCTTAGAGGCGTCCGCGCCTTCCACGGTCACTTGCAGCGTTTGTCCCTGCATTTGCAACGTGGCGTCAACCTGTTGGTTGGCCAGCATATCAGAGGCCTGCGCTGCGTCCGTTTGCTGCAGCGTGCAGTCTTGTTCCTGCACCACCTGTACCACAGTCTGGGGCAGGTCCACGCCGGCAAGCTTTGGGCTATAGCTGGGGCTGCCCATTATGACGCTGAATAGCCAAAGCGCCACGCAGGGCGCGAGTATGAACAGCACGACGGTGCGGGGGTCATGTATGAATTGCTGTATTATACGCTTCGCAAGCGCTATCGCGTTAGTCATTATCGCCATCCTTCGCCAACGATTCCTGTACCAACGGTTCCTTCGCTAGCGGTTCCTTCGCTAACGGCTCCTTCGCTAATTGCTGGAAATGCAAGAACGACTCCTCAAGGGTCGCGTCCCCGGTGCGTTTCATAAGGGCCTCTGGCGTCCCGCTTGCTATGACCTGCTTGTCGTGGAGCATAACCAAAGAGTCGCAACGCGCGGCCTCGTCCATTACGTGCGTGGTCACCAACAAAGCGGAACCCGAGTTTGCCAGATCGTGGAAAGCACTCCACAACTCCTGGCGTTGCAGCGGGTCCAAACCAACGGTCGGCTCGTCCAGCACAAGTAACTTGGGCTCGTGCAGAAGCGCGATAGCCAACGACAATCTGCGTTTCATTCCGCCGGAGAAAGACGCGACCGTCTTCCTGCGTATATCCTGGCCGCTAAGGCGCACCAGGTCTA
>JAISJA010000027.1 GCA_031261765.1 Coriobacteriales bacterium
TCTTCGTCATCATCGTCGTCCGCGTCGGCGTCGTAATAGTCGGTGCCGTCAAGCAGACCGGCTATGTCCTCGAAGTTGTCCCTGAAAACGGACACCATGTCGGCAAGCGTGTCTTCCCCAAGGCCCGCGTCTTCCAACTGCTGCACGGCAAGGCCCTGCAGGCGCGATAACGATTCCTCGTTCTGCTTCTCTGAGTTGTAAGGTATAAGGCTGTCGAGTATAGCCTCTGCCGTCGAGCGGTCGCCCTTCTCTATGGCAAGGTTCCATGCCTTGCGAAGGCCCTCTATGACCTGCGCCGACGGAGGCGTGCCCTGGTTGGAGTTAGCCTCGAAAGCGGCGCAGTATAAATGTATGGCCAGGCGCGCGTTGCCGGACTTGCGCGCGGCGTCTGCTGAATCTAAGTAAAAGGCCACACCGTTCTGTCGTCCGTCAGAACGGCCGCCCGTGCCTTGTTCCCTGTTTATATCCATATGCTCTCCCTTGGTTGTCAATGCGGCTTCGTCCTTTAAAAGCCGGGAGCACTTCTTGCGCTGGTTGCTTACGTATCATTGCTTATATGGTCATTATACACTCATTTGCCTAATGTTACCGTAATGTTAAAACGAAGGCAGCGTCAGCCTGGTATCCCATTACGTCATCCTGGTATCCCATTACGTCATCCCGGGCTTGACCCGGGATCCAGGCATCGGCGCGAAGCGCCGCTGCCATACGTGCTTGCGTGGATTGCGGGTCACGCGTTCGCTTAACGGCGGCTACGCCGCCTACGAACACGGCCCGCAATGACGTAAGAAAGTGGCGTTAGCCTTCGGCGTTCTTAACGCGCGCTACAGCGCAAACCTTGTCGTTTACGTCCATGTTCATGACCTTGACGCCCTGCGTGGCGCGGCCAAGCTCAGATATGTCGCTCGCGTTAACGCGTATGACCACTCCGTCTTCAGAGACTATCATGAGCTCGTGTTCCGGCATTATGACCTTCATGGCGGCAAGATGGCCTTTCTTCTCGGTCATCTTTATGGTGAAGCTGCCCTGCCCGCCACGGTGGTGCGCCGGATAGTCGGCTATAGGCGTACGCTTTCCATAGCCGTTCTCTGTTATGACGAACAGGTCGCTGCCTGAACGCGCCGTCTCCATGCCTATGACGCGTTCGCCCGCGGGCGTGCTCATACCGCGTACGCCGGCGGTACCGCGTCCCATGGCACGGGCCTCGCTCTCATCGAACACTATGGCCTTGCCCGCGCTGGACACCATTACGACACGCTCGTCTTTGTGGACTTCCTGTACGGATATAAGCCTGTCGTCGTCGTGCAGCTTTATGGCTATTATGCCGCTTTGCTTCGCGTTCTTATAAGCGCTTATCTCTGTCTTCTTTATCATGCCGCTTGACGTCGCGAACAACAGCGCCGTACCGTCGGGGAAGTTGCGCGTGGATATCACCGCGGCTATGGTCTCGCCCTGCTCGAACGGCAACAGGTTCACTATGGCGGTGCCGCGCGCGTGACGCGAGCCCACGGGAAGCTCGTGTACCTTGCGGCTATAGCACTTGCCCTTGGACGTGAAGAACAGCATGTAATCATGCGTTGACGCCACGAACAGATGCTCCACGAAGTCGTCGTCTTTAAGGTTGACGCCCTGCATGCCGCGGCCGCCGCGCTTCTGTTGGCGGTACGTGGCAACCGGCATGCGCTTCACGTATCCAGAGCGCGTTATGGTAACCACCATGTCCTCGTCGGCAATGAGGTCCTCTATCTCCAGCTCTTGCGCGGCGTCTGTTATCTGCGTGCGGCGCGGCGTGTCAAAGCGGTTCTTTATGTCTTGCAGCTCGTCTTTTATAATCTGGTGCTGCATCTCCTGGCTCTCAAGCACCTTCTTGTAGTATTCTATCTTCTCTTCAAGTTCCTTTAACTCTGACTCTATCTTCTCGCGCTCAAGGCCGGTCAGGCGGCGCAGCTTCATTTCCAGTATGGCGTTGGCCTGCGCCTCTGAAAGGCCAAAGCGGCCCATTAGGTTAGCGCGGGCCTCGGCGTCGTCCGCGGACGCCTTTATGGTAGCTATTACCTCGTCTATGTTATCCAGCGCTATTACAAGGCCCTGCAGTATATGTGCGCGCTCCTGCGCCTTCTTAAGGTCGTAGCGCGTACGGCGCACTATGACGTCTTCCTGGTGCTTTATGTAGTAATACAGGCAATCCTTAAGGCCAAGCGTGCGCGGCACGCCGTTAACCAAGGCAACGGTGTTAACGCCAAACGACGTTTGCAGCTGCGTGTGCTTGAACAGCTTGTTTAGGACCACCTGCGCTATGGCGCCGGCCTTAAGCTCAACCACGAAGCGCGTGCCCTTGCGGTCGGTCTCGTCCTGGGCCTTCGTGACCTCAGGAAGCTTCTTGTCGCGCATGAGCTCGTTTATCTTCTCTTCAAGCTTGTTCTTGTTCACCATGTACGGGAACTCGTCAAACACTATACGCTCGCGCCCGGAGCTCGTCTTCTCAAGGCGTCCCTTCGCGCGGAGCACTATGGATCCGCGGCCGGTCTCATACGCGTCGCGTATTCCCTTGTGCCCCATGATAAGCGCGCCGGACGGGAAGTCAGGGCCCGGTATGGCCTTCATGAGCTCGTCAAGGGTTATGTCAGGGTTGTCAAGCATAAGGCAGGTGCCGTCTATGACCTCGCCCAGGTTGTGCGTGGGAATGTTAGTGGCCATACCAACGGCTATGCCCTGGCTGCCGTTAACAAGCAGGTTGGGGAAACGCGCCGGCAACACAGAGGGCTCCTGCAGCGATTCGTCGTAGTTGGGCTGCCAATCCACCGTGTCCTTGTCCAGGTCACGTAGAAGTTCCATGGCGGGCTTATCCAAACGGGCCTCTGTATAACGCATGGCCGCCGCGCCGTCGCCGTCCACCGAGCCAAAGTTGCCGTGTCCGTCTACAAGCGGTACGCGCATAGAGAAGTCCTGCGCCAAACGCACCATGGCGTCATATACCGCCACGTCGCCATGCGGGTGGTATTTACCAATGACCTCGCCGACCGTCCACGCAGACTTCTTGTGCGGGCGGTTTGGCGTTATGCCGCTTTCGTGCATGGCGTACAGTATGCGCCTGTGAACCGGCTTCAAGCCGTCGCGTACGTCTGGCAACGCGCGCGACACTATTACGCTCATAGAGTATTCTAGGAAGCTCTGGCGCATCTCATGCGCCATCTCGGCTGGTTCTATATTGGATCCTGAAAGATCAAGCTCTTGTGTCTTTACTTCACTGGCATGCTTTTTATCTGGCACGTTCTACCTCTCGTTATAGTATGTTTGCGTGTGGATTTCAGATATATACATATATTATAGCATTTGCCGATAAAACCACGTGTTTTCGCGACGCGCGTGCGGCGCGCCACGCGACGGCCACGCGGTACGTGCGCGCAGCGTACGCGCGCTATACGCGCGCTGTTTCTCCACCATATAGTTGTTGGAAAAATGTTAAGATTATAAGTACGTAAAGAATTTATAGTTGGGTTCATTATCATAAAGAAAGTATGGTGCAGGAGGCAATAATGGAAAACGTTTTCTTGAATAAAGATACCCATAACGTGTTCAAATGGGAGAACCTGGGGGACATCGAAGAAGGACGTGGCGGACTTGGCGAGGATATGCCCGTGCTTGTCTACAGGCTCATGCAGTTCACGATGCTTGACGTCCTAACGCGCAAGTGTGGAGCAGAGAAGGCCGACGAGTTCTTCGTGGCCGCCGGTTACCTTGCGGGCAAGGAGTTCGCGACACACGTGCTGGACCTTGACGTTGACTTCGACACGTTCGTGGCCAGCTTGCAGCAAGCGCTGGAGGGCTACAAGATAGGCATCTTGCGCATGGAAGCCTTTGACCCTGACACCGGTGAACTTACGCTTACCGTGGGAGAAGACCTTGACTGCAGCGGGCTTCCCGTTACAGACGAAACCGTTTGCAACTACGACGAGGGCTTCATATCCGGCATACTTGAATCGTATACCGGCAAGAAATATAATGTAAAAGAAGTAGACTGCTGGGCGAACGGCGACAGGGTATGCCGTTTCAAGGGGAACGTCTGCGAATAGCATAACGCCGAACGTCCCTTTACGCGCAGCATCCCAATAAGCGGAGCACGCCTACAGGCGGTCTTCCGCTGTTTAAGACTTAAATGGATAAAAACGCGCAAATACTGTTTGACTATCTTAACAACCTGCTGTACCACCCAAAAGACGCAGAGCTGGACATAGAGGCACTGTCCAGCGACTTTAAAGAGCTGGGTAAGGGCATGGCGTTCGTAGGCACCTGCCTGCTAGAGGTGCGCGCCGCGACCAACCAGCTTGCGAACGGTGATTTGTCCTCTGAGCTGCCAGTGTCAAAGGGAAACGACCTTGCCGCCGGTCTTAAGTCGTTGCACGCGTCGCTTTTGCACGTGACATGGCAGATATCGCAGGTAGCAAAGGGCGACTACTCACAGCGCGTAAGCTTCATGGGCGGTTTCGCCGATTCCATAAACGACATGATAGAGCAGCTTGACGAGCGCCAGAAGCGCCTGGAGGCCATCGCTTACGTTGACGTGCTGACCGGCGTTTACAGCCGCCGGCGCGGCATGAACGCGCTTGAAGAGCTTATAGACGCACACGAGCCGTTCGTCGTGGTCTTTGCCGACATGGACCACCTGAAATACGTTAACGACGAATACGGTCATGAAGAAGGCGATAAATACATACTTACCACCGCCGATCTGCTAAGGGGCCTTAACGGTGGTATGGTATCCAGGCTTGGCGGCGACGAGTTCATGGTAATAGGCAGGCTTTGGAGCGAAGACGAGGCCAAGCATCAAATGGAGGTGCTGCGCGGCAAGCTGCTTGAGTACAGGCGCGACGACGACCCGCTGTTCCAGTACAGCATAAGTTATGGCATAGTTGGCGTTGACTGCGACAACAAGCTCACGTCAAGCGAACTCTTAACGTTGGCAGACGAACGCATGTACAAATATAAGAAGGCGCACAAAGCGGCCTCGCCACATAAAGTCGCCCAATAGCTTGCGGCGCTGTTTAACTTACTACGGCCTGGTTGCCAAGGGCTATCTGTATGAAATCATCCTCATGGCATTGCACTACCTCTATCAGGTATGGGTCAAAGTGCGTGCCGGACTCGCTATACATTATCTCCAATGACTTCCTTGGTGTATACGCATCTTTATATGGCCGCGGCGTGGTAAGGGCGTCGTAGACGTCGGCTATTGCGCCTATGCGCGCGCTTATCGGTATCCTCTCTCCTCTTATACCCTGTGGATAACCGCTGCCGTCCCATTTCTCATGATGCCCAAACACTATGTCTACCGCCACGCGCAACAACGAGTCGCTTGAGGTGCTGCTTGCGACCTCACACAGTATGTCGCGCCCTTGCGAAGGGTGCGTTTGCATTATCTTGAACTCTTCGTCTGTAAGCGGCCCGGGCTTAAGCAGGATCGCGTCAGGGATCGCGAGTTTTCCAAAGTCATGCAGGCCTACCGTGCCTATTATGTCTTTGGCATACGCCTTGTCTATGTCATAGCCTTTGTGCGGGTTCTCAAGCAGGTCGTTAACCACTATACGCGCATAACCGGTAGTTCGGTTCTCGTGCTCGGCGGTGTCGTGGTCGCGCATGAACGTGACCTTTTGCAGAAGACCCAACGTCACCTTGTCACGTTCCTGCAGCATGTGGTTTATCTCGACTAATTTCTTATTGGCTTGCGTAAGCTCTTCTGTTCGCAGCTCTACAAGCCGGTTAAGGTTCTCGCGGTGTTCATATAGCTCTTGCTGCATTCGCACGCGCGCCTTAAGCGTTATGGGGTTGAAAGGTTTCACAAGATAGTCAGACGCGCCCATTTTAAGCGCCTGTGCCTCAGTGTCGCTGCTTACCGACCCGGTAAGGAACACAACTGGGATGTTCTTCAGGCGTTCGTCTGACTGTAGGACCTCAAGTACCTCGAAGCCCGTCATCTCTGGCATATCGCAATCAAGCAGGATAAGCTCGGGATCATGTGACTCAAGATACTTAAGCGCTGCGACGCCCGACTTCAGTGGGCGCACAGAATAGTCGTCTTTCAGCGTCTCGAATACTGAGTTCAGTATTACGGGATCGTCGTCAACGGCTAGTATAACAGGTTTATCTTTTTGCATACAAGCAATGCACCACCCTTTACCTTCACTTCACCACCCATGAGAATAATAATACCACTCCTAAATATAATTAAAAATATAAACTTCTATAAAAATGTTTTGCCAACGGTCAAGTGCCCACTATATCATATAAAAATATAAGCCGCTCACCGGTTTTTACGGTAAGCGACTTTTAAACGACTTTTATGTGTTATGTGTGTAGGTTTGTGGCTTTGTGGCTTTTGGCGAGACTATGCCCGGCTGGCCTCCGGAGCATCGAAAGCCTTGACTAAGGTTCTGCTCTACCGTATTTCATATTACTGTAATTTTTATTACAGTAATATGAAATAGCGTTAAGTTCGCAGAATACTCGCTAGAAGATATGTAGAGTATTAAGCGGCTATCCCCATGGCTTCATAAATAAGGCCGTCAACAACCTGCGCTGGCGTTTTTCCTGCCGTTTCTGCTTTTGTGCGTACATATGAAGCCGGCGTTGCGTCTAACGCATTTAGCAGATTCTCTTGTGCGGCAATAATCCCCAGACTTCCGGGAACCGTATCTATTGTGTTTTCTGTATAATACTTATCTAATCGTTCGGCGTCTTCTTCAGAAAATTCAGACCAATCGTTCATTTTAGGCCTCCTTTCAAATACTTATAATATTTTTTCCTGCATTGCATAGCATGAAAAACAAACATTCCGTTCTTTCCAACTTTTCTGTACATGATTTCAAGTGGCCGTGCTGTAGTATCTATGCCAATAAGCAAGTACACATCATTTGCGTTTTCCATTAGTCCATCATGAACACACATTTTAATGGCATGTAAAATGTCTTTTTCGTTGATACCGTGTTTAAATGCTGTTTGCGCATATCTTACATCAAACTGCATAAAATCCTCTCAGAAAGAGCAAATAAGCTTTCTAGCTGTTCACTATAGCATAATTATACGAATAGTGCCAGCCGTTTCGTAGCGGCTGGCACTATATTCTGCGTATCTTATGACCATAAGGCCATGCGGCAATGTCTATGCCCGGCTGGCCTCCGGAGCGTCGAACGCCTGCCCGTTATAGCCAGGTTCATTTGTGTCTTGCGTGTCTTTGGACTTAATGGAACCAAGTATGCCAAACGCCAGCTCTATGACAAACAGCACGGCCATAAGTATGGTCCAGCTGTCCGTCATGATCATTGGCATTGCCATGTTCTCCGTTAAGAAGAACGCGATTATGGCGATAATCGCCACGGCGGTAGCAAGCACGCGCCAGGCGATATGCTTCTTGCGCGTCGTCTGCGTGTCATCATCGTCGTCATCGTCTGTACTGGTGCGACGCGCGACATACGTTATAAGCAGCGCCGCCGCTATTATAACGCCAAGTAGCATTAACAACAGGTTGATAAGCGCCCAGTCGCCAGATGAACCGGCCGACGAAAGCGGCGTGGTTTGGTCTGGGATATTCGTGATCTCAGAAGCGCTTGCCGTAGGCGTTTGCGTTGGGGCTATGGTAGCCGTGGACGTGCCGCTTACAAGGGCGCTGCCACCGTTACCGCCGTTGCCGCCGGTCGTGCCGGTGCCGGTAGTTGCCGCGGGAGCGGCCGGGGTTGGCGTTACCGGCGCCGCGGCTATCGTGAAGTCAGCCGGGACTACAGTAACGTTGTAATTAGAGTTAGCCATGAAGCTCGCTGTTATAACGCCGCTATACGTGCCGGCGCCCTGGTCAGCGTCGCTGCGATAATAGTTAACGTTCAGACTGTCGCCATTTACCAGGCCTGTTACGGTGCCTGTGAACGCTGGATCTGACGAGCCGGCGACCTTGGACGCAGGGGCCACGGTTATGGTGACGTCGCGCGCGGCAACCTGGAAAGTGAGCGGTGCGCTCCATGCAGACGGTACATATGCGCCTGTCGTGCTGGCGCCTGCGCCTATCTCTGCACGTATCTGGTAGCTGCCAGCGTCAAGCGCCGGTGGATTGGTAATGTCCCACGTTTGCCAGGCATTAGTACCATTAAGGCAATATTGATAAGATATAGAACCGGCGGAGCTACTGCTTCCAACGGCTAACGAACCGCCCTGCGCGTTTGCCAGCGTTATAGAAGGCGTGCTTGGCGTATCGCCGTAAGTGTAGCCTTGCATGACTGGCGTAACCACGGGTATAACGGTAGTCGTCACGTCTACGGTAATGGGCGCTGTGACGTTCTGGGCAGTATATGTATATGAGCCGTCATTGTTAAGCGTGATGCCGCTCATGGTGGGAGTGCTGCCGTTTATGCTGACGCCGGTTATTTGGTAGCCCGCAGCAGGCGTGAACACCATGGCCGTCGCGTCTTGGCCGTAGTCTATGGTCTGCGACGAGTTGGTGACAGAGCCGTTGTTGTCTATGCTGCCGGTGA
>JAISJA010000107.1 GCA_031261765.1 Coriobacteriales bacterium
CGGAATGACGTAAATGGGTGCCGGAATGACGTAAATGGGCGCCGGAATGCCGTAATAACGTTATAGATGCCAGGATGACGCTAACGAGTGCGCAACTGGCCGCTACGAGCGCAAACGCAACATACGCCCCACGGGAAGCGCGAACACAAGCCCAAGCAACCAACCGCATAATACGTCAGTGGGCCAATGCACGCCCAGATAGATGCGCGACGTGCCAACGATAAGCGTTAGAAGACCGGCTATGATATACGGCAGCGCGCTTATGAACGGCGAGGTACCCTCCCTTTGCAGGTATCCATATAACATGGCCGCCACGAGCATGAAGAACAGGCACGTGCCAAACGCGTGGCCAGACGGAAACGATGGGTCAGTAGGCAGGTCTATGAGGTTATGGCCGGTAGGACGCGCGCGCGCGATGATGAACTTAATCACATAGCAAATAACCTCACCGACTATCATCCCCCCTGCGAATATGACCAGTTTATGCCAGTTACGTTGCAAGACCAATACTATAGCGACAATGACGCACAATATTATAACGGTCTTTACCTCGCCCAGAAACGTTATGGTGCCAAAGAACGCGGTAAGCATCGTATTCTGCATGACGTATAACGGAGCGGCCGCCACGCTATCTATAGCTGATATATATGGCGCGTGCAGCGCTATAGACACGGTAAGGAAGACGAACACCACGCCAAGCACCGCGGTGGCAACGTAGACGTTCTTTGAGCTATTGCGCGGTTTTTGGTATCCGCTGTAACTGAACTGGAAATCATTGCGGTTAAAGCCGGTATGCGAACTGCGCCCGCCGGCGCTATGCGGAGAGCCATGCGTAGCGCCATGCGAGGAGTTGCGCGGTTGTCTTGTTGTAGGGTTATGATGTGAAGCGCCGCCGCTATGTGTATTGCCAGACGGCCTGCTGTGTGTATGTGAAGGACGGTATGTATCTGCCATAAAGATATTATATAGTAGTTAAACCGATAAGACGCGTAACATGTCCAGCGACTTAAGGCGTATTGACATATGCGTCTGCATCCATTGGGACGTAAACGTAAGGAAGGCGTCTCCTATACGCTCCATGCCGGCGTTGTCACTGCAAGCGGTTTGTATGTCAGCATACGTGCTGTTTATCGCAAATGAGATCCATTCCAGCTCGTCTGACGGAATGTCTATTGGGGCCACCCTGCCCGCGCCAAGGCAATCGTCGCATATCACGCCACCGTCAGGAAGTGAGACGGCATAGTCGCCATGTATGTTAGGGGATATGCCGGCACCGCATAGTGCACAGTGCGCCAACACGGGACGGTATCCTATCTGGGCGGTTATCTTCATTAAAGAGGCGGCCGTTATAAACACAAGCGCGTCTGGGCCGGCTTGTCCAATCGCGGCAAGCGCCGCCAGTGACAAAGCGTATACGCGCGGCTCCGTCTCGCTGTCGCGCGTGACCTTCTCCAGAAGCTCCGCCACGGCGCCCGCGGCCGCGTTATGCTCTACGTCTGAACGGCAGGCGGTGTTAGAGAGATCACCGGTGGCCTCGCTGACTATGTCAAGGGAACGTCCGGTATGTAATAGCATACTAGCAACGTTGTACACTTCCAGGACCGGCCCGCATTTGGAACCGGGTTTACGCGCGCCTTTGGCAACGGCCCGTATCTGGCGACCGTCTTCTGACAGCATGGTTATTATAAGGTCGCTCTCGGCGAGCTTCGTCTTCTTCAGCACCAGCGCGCGTGTACGGTAAGTGGCCATTAGCCGCGCTTTCGCCTGGATTCCGGGTCAAGCCCGGAATGACGTAATGGGGTGTCGGAATGACGTAAATGGGTGCCGGAATGACGTAAGGGGCAAAGCACCAGCGCGCGTGTACGGTAAGTGGCCATTAGCCGGCGCGCCTATTGCTGCGCCGGAAGCTGCATGACGTTGCTGGGCGTGCGCGTATCGGCAATCGTAGCGCTTAGCACGACACGCCGCGAGTCGTCGAAGTCAAGGCACGTGACAAACGAGTATATGTCCTTAACGTCTGACGCCTTGCCCGAGAAACCCGAGGCGAAACATACGTTCTGGTTCAACAGGTACTGCACGTAGGACTGGAAAGTAGGCACGCTGATCGTGGACGCCTGCGCGTCGGTTGGGAAGCTGAACTGGCGGAACTTCGTGTCGTCGCCATGCACCGTCTCGCAACCTATGGCGCTAAGCTGATAGTTCATCTCGGGCGTCGCCAAAAATATAGTGGAGTGCGCGTCAAGGTAAGACTGGTCGCGAAACTTGTTAAGGCCCGCGAACATCGAGCCATCCAGCATATCGTGCCCGTATATTATGTTGTTAAGCGCGTTCAGCTCGCGCGATCCCTGGTAGTCCGAGAAAACCGCACCGTTAGCGCTCGCAGTCTGGTCGCTTAAATGATGCAGGTAATATTCGTTGTCATCGCCCTGTATTATAGGGTAGTTTATGTTCGTATCGGGGATGATCACCCACGCGACTATGTCGGGGTTTATGGCCCAAAGCGAGTTCCAGTCCACGTACAGGTTGTCCAACGTGATCTCGCCTGAGTCGGTTGACTCTATGCCCGAGGCGTCCTGTAGCTGGCTGTATGTCATGCGCGCGCTTATATAGCGCCATGCCAACGTACCCACTATGGCAAGCGCCGCGACTATCAGAAGTATGCCTACGATAAGCAATATACGAGACGCGATAGACCGTTTTTCCTTGTGTTTCTTAGCCATTCACTCCCCCATTTACTTTCCGGTCTCACCCGGCTTCGCGCCGGCTTCCAACGCGTCTTCATAGCGTTTGAAGGCGTCTATGCGTGCTATCGGGTCCAAGTGCTCAAACATGGTTATGCCGTCAAGATGGTCAAGCTCGTGCAAAATCGCACGGGCCTCGAAGAACTCGGCTTCAAGCGAGAAGGGCACACCGTCAAGGTCTACGGCTTCCACCTCTACGTGCGTGGGACGCTTTATGGGTATGCTTATACCCGGTATGGACAGGCATCCCTCGTCTTGCGTGACTTTATCGCCCCACGTACGTTTTATAACGGGGTTGATAAAATACGTCGGGTTCTGTTGCCTTGACTTGCCGTTGCTCTCATCTATGTCGCCCGCGTCTATCACGACTAGGCGCTTCGTGACGCCCACCTGTGGCGCGGCTATGCCCACACCGTCGCTTTTATACATCAGCTTCGCCATCTGCTTCGCGAGCGGACGCATCTTCTTAAGCTCCGCTGGTTCCACAGGCTCGCATTTCTCCCGCAACACGGGATCCGGTGATAATACTATCTTCATAATGCTCCAACTACGTTATTCACGAGCCCACTTATCTTATGCGCCGCGCCTTTTGTCACCTTTGTTATGTCGCTTTCAGAAAGCGGCTCTTCAGACAAACCGGCGGCCTTGTTGCTGATAAGCGAGATTCCAAGTATGTCCATACCAAGCGCATGCGCGACTATGGACTCATACACCGTTGACATTCCCACCGCGTCGGCCCCAAGCGCCGCGTACGCGCGTATCTCAGCGGGAGTCTCGAACTGCGGACCACGCACGCCAATGTATATTCCCTCGTGCAACGTTAAGTCGTTGTCCTTCGCGCGGTCCAACGCGAGCTTCCGCAGGCGCTTGCTATATGTGTGCGTCATATCAGGATAGCCATGTATCATATCATTATCATCGCACAAAGTAAGCGGGCTTGAGCCCATGAGGTTTATATGGTCTTTTATCAGCATGGCGTCCCCCGGCTCATATGACCCGTTTATGCCACCGCTAGCGTTCGTGACTATAAGCGTGCGCGCGCCCAAGGCATACGCAACGTATAGCGGCATGACGACGTCTTCGGGGCTGTTGCCCTCATACGCGTGCAGACGCCCCTGCATGCACACGACCTGCCGCGCTCCAATGGTGCCAAAGACGAACACGCCGGCGTGCCCGGGAGCTCCGGACGGGTTAACGTTAGGAACGCCCGCGTATGGGACCTTATATGACACGTCTACGCCGTCTACCAAAGATCCAAGCCCCGAACCGCATATGATCGCGATATCGGGCTTATCACTTATATTCGGTTTTATGGCGTTAACGGCCTGGCGTATACGCGCTTTTAGCGTCATGTATTTGCTCCTATATTTGTTATCTGATACTATTAGCATAATGCCACTAGTAAGCACAAGGTAACACTCAATCCAAATGTTTATTGTAAGGCTTATATCAATTATACATTATGTTTTGCAAAGGAAACCCAAATGTGGACGGTATGTAACCCAAAAAACGAAGGCGAGATGCGCGAATGCTCTATGCTAGGAAAGTCACTCTCCCGTCTTGTGCAGCCTACGATACTAACGGTGCTGGCGGCGTCTGATAAGCCCCTGCACGGATACCTTATAGTCAAGGAAGCCGCGAACGCCCCCACCTTCGGCGGTAAGAAGCCGGACGCCACGGGCGTTTATCGTACGCTTAAGCTCATGGAGGAAAACGGGCTTGTGACGTCGGAATGGGACATGCCGAAGGCCGGGCCCGCGAAGCGCGCGTTCACGCTGACCGATTCCGGACGTGCCACCTTGCGCCGTTGGATAGACTCGCTTGCGTGCTACGAGCTCACGGTAGAGGAAGTACGCAAAGAGGCCGCGGCGGCACTTGAGATACCGCTTCCGAACGCACCGGTATGCCATGACTAAAGCCAGAAAATCCAACGCCGTGTGTCCATACCTTGGCAAGTGCGGCGGATGTTCCGCATACGCCATGCCTTATGAAGAACAGCTGGCCCGTAAACGTGAGAAAGTATCCCAAGCGCTTGCAGACGCCGGCGTTAAGTGCGCGGACGGGTTTAACGTGAGCGAAGTTGTGCCTTCCAAAGAGCAATGGGAATATCGCAATAAGATAGAGCTGGCTCCGTTTCTGCAAAGG
>JAISJA010000115.1 GCA_031261765.1 Coriobacteriales bacterium
TCGCTCATATCAAAATTATTGATAATAGCCGCCATAGCCCTGTTCGCGGTTTTCGCGGTTTTGGAACTGCGCGTTAAGAGCCCGGTCGTGAACCTGCGGCTTTTCAGGAGCAACAAGAACTACACGTTTTCCAACTTCGCCGCCCTGCTTAATTACGCCGCGACTTTTGGGCTAACGTACCTTATGTCCACGTACCTGCAAACCGTCAAGGGTTTTGACGCAGGCATAGCCGGCATCATACTCATATGCCAACCGGTCGTTATGGCCATAGTATCGCCGCCAATGGGACGGTTATCTGACAAGCACTCGCCTTACCTGTTCGCTACCGTTGGCATGTTCATATGCGCGGCTTCCATAGCGCTATTCTGTTTCGTTGGCGTTGATACGCCGCTTATCGTTATCATCGCGGGGCTTTTACTAATGGGACTGGGCGTTGGGATATTCTCTACGCCAAACAACAGGGCCGTCATGATGAACGTAGAAGCGAAGGACAACGGCGTGGCCTCCTCCGTGCTCAACACGATGCGTTCGGTGGGCCAGTCGTCCAGCCTGGCCATAATAACGCTGGTGAGCGCCTTGAACCTTGGCCAACAGACGTTCGCTAACGCCACGCCCGACGCGTTTGTAGCGGCTATAAGGGTGTGCTTCATCGTGTTTTTGGTATTGTCTGTTTGCGCCATCGTCTTGTCTTTACAGCGGAAGGCAAAATAAGCCTGCGGGCGTGCGTCAGCGCCTGCTTCGCGATGATGCGGTCAATCCAAGACGTTGCCCTTCTTCCAGCCAGGCTTCGCCATATGCCGCGCTTGTCCGACGTTCCAGGGTTATGCTAGCATGTGAACATGCTAATGTATTGTTAGGCTGCAAGGCACGCTGCGACTTAAGCACCACTCCGTTTCCGTCTACGAAAGCGACGTCTAAGGCCTCGCGCATTCCATATGTATGTATGCTCTTGCAAGGCACTAAGACAAGCACTTCCCCGGCCGCGCACACCTTACGGCTTAGCATTCCGCGCATACGCGCGAACAGGCCGGTGGCGAAGACCAGGCGTGGCACGCGTGCAGACGGTTGCGACGGCTGCGGTTGTAACAGTTGTGACGGCTGCGACGGCTGTGACGGCTGCGGTTGCAACAGTTGTGACGGCTGCGGTCGTAACAGTTGCGACGGCTGCGACGGCTTCAGCTGATTCAACGGCTTTAGCATCATAGCACCGTTATGACCGCGGCGCAGCCATCAGGCTGACCGGTTATGCTCACTATCAGCGAGCGGCCGCTGCCGGCGTGCATATAGCTTGAAATCGGCCACTCGCCAGACGTGCTTACGGCGGCGCCTGACAACGCCGTCCATCCCCTGGCTACAAGCGCCGCGTCTAACGCCGTGCCCGTAGATATGTAATCGCCGTCACTTGCGTACCACAATATACTGCCGTCGCCGGACGCGCTTTGGAATTCCAGCCTGCATGTCTTATTGTCGGCTAACGCCTCCGCGCCGTTAGCGGCGTCGGCGATATCCGCGCTACCGCGTTCCTTCTCATACGTCGCGGCATCGTCGGCGGCGTCCGTTATGCCAAGCGGGTCGCCCGCGGCGCTACGCCCTTCCAAGTCGTTATCGCCGCTTTCAGCGAATGCCCCGGCAAGCTGCGATACCGCGTAATCCGCGACGTGCGACCTTCTTGTGTGTTCCTGTACGGCCTGCCATATCGCAAGCGTTACAAGTAGCGACACGAACGCTAACGCGAACAGGCGCACCGCGCGCATGCGTTTTGCAAGCGGGTGTGTGCCCCTGCGCTTATCTGCGCGCTTGCCCGGGCGCCCCGTGCCAATAGTATCGCCCTGTCTCATGCCAGCACCCCCGGCTTGAACGGGTCAATGGTATAGTAGCTCTCATGTGTCACAGCCATAAAGTCCACCATTCCAAATACGTTGCCCAAAAATCCCCACGGCCTGTACTTCACCTTGCATATATATGTCTCCAGACGCGGAGACATGCTAAACGCCCCGCCTTCGTTTCCGCGCGCGGCATCTGCGCCGCCTTGTTCCACCGCTACGTTGAAAGATAGGTTGCCTGCGACGGACTCGTTTGAAAAAGCGCCTTCTATGGCTCCTTTGACCTTACCCACGCGGGCGCTGGCACCGTATTCACCGTATCCCGGCGACGCCGCCTGCGTGCGCACCGCCTCCGCCGCTATACGGTCAAAGCGCGCGCAAACGTTAAGGTAAACCATCACGTTTATCGCTATTGCCGCGACCACGATTATAACCGGTATACACACCGCCAGCTCCACGGTCATCTGCCCCGCGGTGCTACGCAAACCGCGCGCGTAAGTACAACGGAATCTGCGTTCGCGCCAACGCCCGCGCCACCCGCAACCACCCATATCACCACGCACGTTCAACTTATTCCCAGATTGCATTGTCGCCTCCTCCGCCCAACGCCGAACCTATACCGCTGCGTATCTCGTCTACGACATTGCGCCCGCCGCGCGCCACGTCGCCCGGCAGCGTTATATTAACCGGTATCTCCGGTATACCCGGAATGTCCCCGAAAGATATGGTGAACACGGTTACGGTGCCGTCCTGCAGCAGGGTACCTATGTCACTGTCGTCAAAGCCCGAAAACATCAAGTCTGTGGCCATATCAACGAAACTGCCGCTTCCGGAACCTGGATAAGAGCTATATGCCTCCTTGGCCCGCACCAGTAGCTGCCCGGCTCCGTTATCGGTTTGGCGCGCTACGTGCAACGTGTTCACTATGACCGGCTTTGGAGTTGACATGTCGGCGCCTTCTAGGCCTGACGTTTTTATGATGTCGTCCAGGGCGCCTTTAGCCCAATTCCCAAGCGGAGTGCTCTTCACTATAGGTATGGAATTAAGGAAATCGGCGACACCGGACGCTATGGAGTCGGCTCCGGTGCTATACGCAAGTAACATATTGCCCCATATGTCCATGACGCCGTCAAATGCGCCAAGTGCCCCGGTGCCAACGCCCTGGCCGCCTACGTCTGCCTTTACGCCGTCCAAGAAAGACGATATGATATTAGCGCCTTCGGCAGGCTCGTCTTGCACCAGCGCGGCCGCTGATATGGCGGCACGCGTGCTCAACCGGGCACCGCCGCCTATAAGCGTTGAGCTGAATATGCCCGGGACGTCATGCTCAGACGTATCAAGCGCTATGGCGATGCATCCAAAGCGGCCCGGCGGTTGGGCCGTGAGGCGTTTACCTCCAAGTTTTGAAAGCGCCGTTTTGAACATATCGAACGCCTCGTTGGCCTTCGATTTCGCCGCGTCGGTTTGCCCTTTATACTCCTTAGCGGCCTTCCCGTACCGTTCTGCCTCTTTGGCCACTATGCGGTAGTGGTACTCGAACCCGTTGGATATGTTGCTGGAAGCGCTTGCCACGTTGGCTATGTTCTTAACGCTGAAGTCGCACGTGGCACATACGCTATATACGTCAGACTCCAGCTGTTTTACCGATCCGTACGCGACCGCGCCGCGCGACGCGACTGCAGGACATGACGGGCTGCCATGCATGACGTCGTCTCCGCTTATCGGATACACTTCCTCTGTGTATAAAGACGTCGAGCGTATCTCGTTCGCGTTTCTGGGCAGAAGCGGAAAGTACGCGTCCAGTGTCCCGTCATCATACGTATGGCACCAACCGGTTTGCATGAGCTGTACGGCATA
>JAISJA010000066.1 GCA_031261765.1 Coriobacteriales bacterium
GGAGCCGTATCTCGCGCGCACTCTTAATGGGTGCGCCAGTGGGGCGGCGGCGCTTGTGCGTGCTGAGATAGCGTTCTCGCGCTGCGAGTTCGACGAGGCCGAGCAAATGTCCATGCGTGCGTTCAACGACGCGGGCCGGCACAAACAATATCATATTGCTATGCGAGCGTTATATTATGTTGCGCGCATAGGGCTGCATAAGGGGTCATATGAAACGGTGCAAGACGCGCTTGGGCAAATGGAGCTGATAAAGTCGGCAATGCGGCCGAACGCCTGCCAATACGACTGTGCCACGGGGTTCATATATTCTGTATTGGGCATGGTCGATAACGTGCCGGCATGGCTAAAGAGCGACTTCTCGTTCAGCGTCGCTCCAAGGCTTCTGCGTGGGTTCGAGAACATAGCGCGCGTGCGCTATTGGCTTGCGGTAAAAGACTACCATCAGCTGCTCGCTTTTTTGGACGCACGCATAAAAGGCCACGATGACGGTTTCCTGTTCGGAAGCATATCGGCCCGCGCTTTAATGGCAGTCGCCCTGTACCGTACCGGGCAACGCGAACGCGCGTTTGCGCTCCTTAACGAGGCATATGAATTGTCGGCGCCAAACGATATTAAATTACCGTTTGTGGACCTAGCAAACGACATGCGCACGCTTACGGCCGCCGCGCAGAAAGCCGTCGCGCGCGGGGAAACCAAACTGCCGCCGTTAGCGTGGCTTAAAGAGATTAACAGGCGCTCGGCCACATACGCGCGCAAGCTCACGTTCGTGGCACGTAAGTTCAACGAACGGGAGGGCAAAGGACCAAAAGTGCGTTTGACGCAGCGCGAGCAGAAGATCTTAAACGGCCTTGGCCACGGGATGAGCCGCTCGGAGATAGCGGCAGATTTCGGCATTTCGCAAAACACCGTTAAAGCGGCGATACGCATAATATACGACAAGTTGGGCGCACAGACACTGGGCGACGCGGTACGTATAGGCGAGCGTTACGGAATCTTAGACTGAGTTCCAGATATATAAGTCGTTTCGGGGAGCGCCGTATCGTATCAGGTAGGTGTGGGTGGAAGTGGTTTTAACACGGCGCTCCCCGTATAAGTTAAGTTTATATCGTGCGCTTCGCACAAAATACACCCCAAAGTATACTAATCTAACTTTATCTTTAAATTAAACTTAAAATGTTTGTTCTCAGCTTCATGACCCGATATGTAGGTATACAATATAATTGGATATTTATTTTCTTGGTGTTGTATTGTATGCACTTTATCAGGTGAAAGAATCAGGTAATCGCAGGTGTTATGATAGACAAAATAGAACAATTCGTATTGCGTATGGTTGAACGGCGCGACTTTGCAGATGATGACGAAACGCGCTTGTTTATAGTTATGGGGTTCGCATGTGCGTTCGTTGGCATAGCGCACGTGCTCATGCTGCTATTCTTCGTTTTAGCCTCTATATGGCCCCTTGTGTTCATCAACGCGGTCTCAGTAGTAGTGTATGTCGTGGCCTTCCTTTCCTCCAGGTCGCAACATTACCTGCCTGCCGGTC
Source organism: Coriobacteriales bacterium (assembly GCA_031261765.1). The sequence continues at coordinate 1,544 of JAISJA010000066.1, forward strand.
TGCTCGTCTCGTTCGAGATAATAATATACGCGTTTATCACCATGGTGCTTGTGGGTTTCGACACCTATGTGTACCTGTATTTCATATTGGCGCTCATACTGCAGTTCATCGTCCCGTATGCGAAGACCGCAGTTCGCGCCGTGGTCGGCGTCGTTATATTCCTTTTCCTTCTCACAAGCGCGTTCGTGCATATAAGCTTCGACCCATACATTGATATAAACAGCGCGTTCCTTATACCTTTCTCTTGTTTCAACGTCATATTGTCCATGGCGGCGGTTGCCATAGAACTGTCGATAAACAACTTCGTCGAGCGGCGCATAAGCAATATAATGGCCGACCGCAGCGCGGAATTCGAGCTCCAGGCCATGACGGACACGCTTACGGGCCTAAGCAACAGGCGGGAGGCCGAGCGCTACTTCGCTGAGATATCAAACGAGTCGTCAGGCGGCAAACGGAGCCTTGCCATGCTTGACATAGACGACTTCAAGAACGTTAACGACACGTACGGGCACGCGGTGGGCGATACGGCTCTGCGCGAGCTGAGCCATGAGATAAGCGACGCCCTTCGTCAAACCGATAAGATATTCAGATGGGGAGGAGAGGAGTTCTTGGTCGTGTTGAACGGAGCCGTCGTAAGCGACGCCTTGAGTATAATGGACGCGTTTCGCAAGAGGTTGTCCACTTCTGCGAGCGTCGCCGCCAAGCTCGGTTTCAATTTCACCGTGACAATAGGAGTGGCCCCGTTGGACTTAGACGACGTGGACGGGAGTATAGCTGCCGCTGACCAACAGATGTACGAAGGTAAACGCAGCGGCAAGAACAAAGTAGTCGCGTATTCCTAGGCGTTCATTCTTAAAGGTCGCCTACCGCCTGCGCTATAATGTGTTTATCAACAATTTAGCGGAGAGGAAACTATAGATGGCCGATAAACGCCAGGTCTTACTAACGGGCGACCGCCCCACGGGCAAATTGCACCTTGGACATTACGTGGGGTCACTTAAGAACCGCGTGTCGCTGCAGGACAGCGGTGAATATGATTGCTTCGTCGAGATAGCCGACGTGCAGGCCCTTACCGATAATTTCGCGAATCCGCAAAAGGTGCGCGATAACGTGCTAGAGGTCGCGCTGGACTACCTGGCCTGTGGGCTCGACCCGACAAAGACCACGATATTCATACAATCTTTGGTACCTGCGCTGGCCGAGCTCACCGTTTATTATATGAACCTTGTAACGCTAGCGCGCGTAGAGCGCAATCCAACGGTTAAGACCGAGATAAAATCGCGCGGATTCGGCACGGGAGTGCCCGTGGGGTTCGCCACGTATCCCATAAGCCAGGCCGCAGACATAACGTTCTGCAAGGCAAACGTCGTGCCGGTTGGCGCGGACCAGGCTCCCATGATAGAGCAGACGCGTGAGATAGTGCGCGATTTCAACCGCATATACGAGGCTGACGTCCTGGTTGAGCCAGAGGCCATAATGCCGAAGGGCGACAAGACACAACGGCTGCCCGGTATAACCGGCAACGACGACAAGATGTCCAAGTCGCTTGACAACGCCATATTCCTTGGCGACGACGAGGATACGCTACGCGCGAAAGTGCGCCAGATGTACACAGACCCTACGCACATACACGTTAGCGACCCGGGACATATAGAGGGCAACACGGTGTTCACGTACCTGGACGTGTTCTGTGCAGAAGACACAGAAGCCCAGGCACACGTATCTGAGCTTAAAGAACAATATACGGCCGGCGGGCTGGGAGACGTCAAAGTCAAGGACTACCTCTTTGACGTACTTAACAACCTGCTTGCCCCTATACGCGAGCGCCGCAATGAACTCGCGAAAGACCCAGCACAGATATACGACATGCTGAAAGCCGGTACTAAGCGTGCTAACGAAGTGGCGCACGATACGCTGGCAGAGGTAAAACACGCTATGAAGATAGACTATTTCTAATGTCATACCGTGTAAAAATAGAATCATTCGAAGGCCCGTTCGAGCTGCTGCTTTCCCTCGTAAGTGACAACAAGTTGGATATAGGCTCCGTGTCAGTGGCAGAGATTGCCGACCAGTACCTGGCCAGCCTTGACGCGATGGGAACGAAACTGGACATGGACGTCGCCAGCGACTTCCTTGTGGTAGCCTCAACGTTGCTTCAGCTGAAAGCCGCCGCCCTGTTGCCAAGCGAAGACGACGTGGAATATGACGACGAGGAGATGGACCTGCTTTCGCCTTCTGACGCGCGTGAGATACTTATCTCGCGGCTTATAGCGTATAAGCAGTTCAAGAACGCCGCCGCCGCCCTTAACGCCCGGTTGGAGTCCACTTCCAGGTTGCATTCGCGCGAGGCCGCCCTTGAACCTAAGTTCGTGGGCCTCATGCCCGACTACCTTGAGAACGTCACCTTGCATGAGCTTGGCGTCATATGCGCCGATTTGGCGTCCAGGCGGGAGGTGTTCTTACTTAACGCGGAGCATATAGCGCAAAAGCCCATTCCCGTGGAGACTCGCGTAGAGGCGCTAAGCGACATACTAAGCAAGAAACGCAAGATGTCGTTTAAAGACGCGCTTGGCGGCTCACATGACGCGGCTATAGTGGTCGTTAACTTCCTGGCCGTATTAGAGCTATACCATCGTGGCATCATAGATATGGAACAAGAAGAACAATACGGTAATATCACGCTCGCGTGGCGCGACGAAGAGGACTGGGCACCGGCCGTGGTAACGGACGACGAAGACGGCGAAGACGATAAAGACGACGACATTGACACACAACGAACTGACGACGAGCGCGACGCGAGCGATAAGCGTATAGGCGACCTGGAGGATATACATGCCCGACACAGATGATAATAGCTTAAGCGGGGCGCTGGAAGCCCTGCTATTCGTTTCTGACGAACCGGTTAAGGTCAGCAAGTTAGCTGACATACTGGAAGCGGACACAGAAGACGTTAAAGCGGCGTTGGTAGGATTGGCAGAACAGCTTGAACACGACGAGCGCGGCATACAGTTGCGTGACGTCGCGGGCGGATGGAAGCTTTACACGCACCCCGCATATCATGAACTTATCGAGAAATACGTCATTTCTTGGGACACGCGCACTTTGTCGCAAGCCGCGCTTGAGGCGCTGGCCGTGATAGCCTACCACCAGCCCGCGACGCGTGCGGACGTGAACGCCATACGCGGCGTGAACTCAGAGGGCGTCATAGCCTCTTTGGTCGAGAAGGGCCTCGTGCGTGAGGCGGGACGCGACAGCAGGGCCGGGAACGCTATATTATACGCGACTACGCGCACTTTCCTGGAGAAGTTCGGCCTGCGCACGCTAAGCGACCTTCCGCCGTTAGAGGATTTCGCACCTGACGAGGAGAGCAAGGCCTATATACGCGAGCGTCTGTCTGCCCGCGCGCCTTCGTCTGACGAACTGGATTTTGGTGACGACGCGGAGCGCGAAGATGACGCCGACGATATGCGCGGCATAGATGGCGCGGAAACAGGCGGCGATGCGGCAAATGACGCGGAAGGCGTTGACTACGGGGACGAATATACCAACGCTCAGGGCTTGGACGAGATCATAGGGGAGTCTGTAACCGAGAAAATCGAAATTGTCGACTGACGGCGACATCCAGGACCAAAGCGCTTATCAGCATCCTATGCGCGGTTCCCGTCATTCCGGGCAGCCTTTACGTCATTCCGGGCTTGACCCGGAATCCACTATGGCACAAGTGCCAAGCGACGTTCAGGAGCAAAGCGCTTATCAGCATCCTATGCGCTTACAGAAGTTCCTGGCGCGCGCCGGCGTAGCGTCGCGCCGTGGTTCCGAGAACCTTATGAGCGCCGGTCGCGTAAGCGTGAACGGCACCGTCGTATGCGAACTTGGCAGTAAAGTCGATCCTTTATCCGATGAAGTCTCCGTTGACGGCGTGCCCGTGTCCTTGTCAAACACGCACACATATATAATGCTGAACAAACCGGCCGGGTACCTTACTACCATGGATGACCCACAAGGACGCCATATAGTCCGGGAGCTGGTGCCGGCAGACGAGCATCCCGGGTTATTCCCGGTAGGCCGTCTGGATATGGACACCACCGGGCTCTTGCTATTCATGACAGACGGCGAACTCGCGCACGCGTTGTTGCATCCGCGTCACCACGTTAAGAAATGTTATCACGCGGTAGTGGACGGGGTGTTCTCAAACGACGCCGCAGACAAGCTGCGCGCCGGCGTGATGCTAGACGACGGCCCCACGCAGCCCGCCGAGGTACGTATCCTGCGCGTTCCGTCAGGCTCCGGCGCCGCGCTTGCCGACCTTGACCGGCACCATTTGCGCTACGACAAGAAGCTCAACACGAACGAGCGCGTCGCCGCGGCCAAAGGAAGGCTTAGACCCGCCAGAAGCGAGGTCGCCATAACGATATGCGAGGGGCGAAAACGCGAGGTGAAACGCATGTGCCGCGCGGTTGGACATCCCGTGATAGAGCTCGACCGCGTGTCGTTTGGGCCTTTGACGCTTAACGGGCTTTCATGCGGTAAGTGGCGCGCGCTCTGCAGCGATGAGGTGCGCGCGTTGAAGGAAGCCTGCGGTCTATCATAAATTCATATAAACATATATGTTTTTAATAAAGTATAATCTTCATGTACGTGCAAACGGTTCAAACGGAAGGGAACCAACTAAATGCAAAAACGTGTGATAACGATCCAGGACATCTCGTGCATAGGCCGCTGCTCTCTAACCGTTGCCCTGCCAATACTCAGCGCCGCCGGAATAGAGACGTCAATCCTGCCAACGGCCGTGCTGTCAACGCATACGGGAGGATTCACAGGATATACGTTTCGCGACCTTAGCGACGACGTGGAGCCCATATGCGCCCATTGGCAATCACTTGGGATAAAGGCGGACGCGATCTACACGGGATACCTTGGAAGCGAAGACCAGCTTGATATGATGTCAAAGTTCTTTGACGACTTTACAAGCGACGGCAAATGCGGCAATGGCACGACCATCTTGGTCGATCCGGCTATGGCCGACGAAGGCAAGCTATATCCGGCGTTCGACGAGGCTTTCGCTTTGGGCATGCGCGATTTATGCGCGAAGGCCAACATCATAGCGCCTAACATAACAGAGGCGTGCTTCATGTTACAGAAGGCGTATCCAGGCGACGACTACGACAGGCCGTATATAGAGGATATGCTGCGTGAGCTCTCTGACATAGGGCCCGCGAAAGTCGTCTTAACCGGCGTTAGCTTTGACGCGGGCAAAGTGGGGGCGGCGGCCTATGACGCGCAAGAAGACACGATAGACTATTACTTCACAGAGCGCGTTGAGGGCTATTACCATGGCACGGGCGACATATACTCAAGTACGCTTTTGGCGGCTATGTTAAACGACATGTCACTTGCTGAAGCTATCAAGGTGGCTTGTGAGTTCACTTTAGGTGCGATAAAACGCACCCACGCGGCCGGAACCGATCCAAAATACGGCGTTGATTTCGAGCACGGAATCCCGGAACTTATCAAATTACTTAAAATCGCATAGCTTTTAGATGCTTGCGGTGGCCGGAGTAAAGTTTGTGTTACTATAGTTGCACTGTAAACTAACAGAAAGGAACATCATGGCAGATTTTGACAACGCGGTAGAGGAGATCAACGATGGCGTTGACGAGGAAGTACACTCGATTGAGGATATAGATACCGCTTCTGACTTCGAGCTGAAGCATACACCTAATATTCAGATAGAGGAACTTGCAAGTGGCCAGAAGGTCACCGTGACCGTGGGCCTTAAGGGCATAGCGCATCCACAGACAGAGGAGCACCTTATAGAGTGGATACACCTCTTCGTTGGCGGTGAGCCGGCGGGCGAGCAGACGTTCGGTTCAAACGACGATGTAAAGGCAGAGTTCACCATCGACCGTTCAAGTGAACAGGTCACGGCGCAACTGCTTTGCAATCTACATGGCGTTTGGGAGGCACGCGCTTAAAATACGCCCAGACACGATTTATCGCTTCAGCGATATTCTTCGTCATTGCGGGCCGTGTTCGTAGGCGTTGCGCAGCAACGCCGTTAAACGAACGCGTGACCCGCAATCTAGTCATTCTGCGAGCCGCGTAGCGGCTGCGCAGAATCTCATAATACAAGACGTAAACGAGATCCTGCGCAATTCGTTACACGAATTCGCAGGATGACGTGCTAGTCGGTTGTTTCCGATTCATGCGATGACGCTTTTACTGCTCTTCCTGCTCGTCAAAGAAGGCCTCCAACTCTTCGGGAGTCGCGCACGTATCAGGGTCTATGTCAACGCCATACGCGCTCACCAAAGCGTCGGCCTGCGATTTCCTTAGTTCGGCGCGTTCGCGCATGCCGCAATCCTCGCTTAGGCCGGACACATAATACAATGACCTTACAAGATAACCTACCAGTTTAGGGTCAATATCGCTTATCTCCAGCATCTGCAGCATAGATTGCGCGTCCATAGACAACAGCAGCTCCGAATCTATGTTCACGGCGTCGCCAACTGAATCCTCTATGTCCTTTATCTCCTCTTCCGGACTTTTATATTTATGCTCTAACGAGCGCCGTATGGCCACTACTAAATCCATTATCTGGCGCATTAAATAATCCCTCTCAAACATAGTCACGGGGCATTCTGGCGCCCTATGGCGTCGTCGTTTTCAGCACGACACAAAATCCACGTACCTAAGTACGCTAGGATTTTGGTCGCGCTTCAACTCCTGGCCATATAACACCAGAATGCCCCTCACCTCCTGTCATTTATTTGAAGTCCAAAAAATCATACGAAGCATGGCTCTACAGTCCTTCTATCTGCGTCTGGTTCGCGTCCGTACTGGGCGTATACGGCAGGCCGCAGTGCTCAAAAGCGCGTTCTGTGGCGATACGTCCCTTAGGTGTACGTTGGATAAGCCCGCATTGCAGAAGGTACGGCTCATATACGTCTTCTAACGTCTCCATATCCTCGCCAAGGGCGCTGGCAAGCGTGTTCAACCCTACGGGCCGTCCCCTGAAAGTCTGTGTGAGCGTGCGCAATATGCGGTTATCCATGGTATCAAGGCCAAGGCTGTCAACCTCGAAAAACGACAGGGCCTCTGCCGCGACGTCGCCGGTTATGTCGCCGTTAGCGCGTACCTCAGCGAAGTCACGCACGCGTTTAAGCAAACGATTGGCCAGGCGCGGCGTGCCGCGTGAGCGGCGAGCGATCTCATGTGCGCCGTCTTCGTCTATGTCCACGTCCAATATGGTGGCGGAACGCACTATTATGTCTCGCAGTTCTTCTGTGGTGTAGTAGTCAAGCCTGAACGATATGCCAAAGCGATCGCGCAACGGACCGGTCAAAAGCCCGGTCCTCGTGGTGGCCCCTATAAGCGTGAAAGGCGGTATATCCAGACGTATGGAGCGTGCGGCCGGGCCCTTGCCTATGACTATGTCTAACGCGAAATCCTCCATAGCGGGATACAGCACTTCTTCTACGGCGTGGTTCAGCCTGTGTATCTCATCAACGAAGAGCACGTCGCCGCGCTCAAGGTTTGTGAGTATCGCCGCTAAATCACCGGTTCGCGCTATGGCGGGACCGCTCGTGGTCTTTATAGAGACGCCAAGCTCGTTTGCCACTACGCCGGCAAGCGTCGTCTTGCCAAGTCCCGGAGGGCCGGAGAACAACAGATGGTCCAACGCGTCGCCACGCGAGCGCGCGGCCTCTATCAACACCTGTAGGTTCTCTTTCACGCGCGACTGGCCCAGGTAGTCGCGCAGCATCTGCGGGCGTAAGGTACGGTCAAGGCCCAGGTCGTCGTCTGTAAGCTCTGGCGTAAGCGCGCGCTCGGTGTCAAGTCCTTCGCCTGCCGTGCCCGCGCCTGCGCCATCGCCGGTGCTTATACCGTCTATATCTTTAGCTTCCCAGGTAGCCATTATACACCTGCCCCAAGTTTCTTAAGAGCGTATTTCACTATCGCGCTTATGTCGTCTTTCCCGTTTTCGGTAGTATCGTCGTATCCTTTAAGCGCTACGTCTATCTCGGCAGAGGTAAAGCCCATGCTCAAAAGCGCGTCGCGTGCCTCGGCGCTCGCCTTTGGTTGGCCCGTGGCCGCTTGTCCGGCGTCGTCCGTATCAAGTACGCCTTTAAGCTCAAGCACTATGCGCTGGGC
>JAISJA010000070.1 GCA_031261765.1 Coriobacteriales bacterium
AAAAAGACCACATGGCGCGGTTTTTTATACGAGTCCATATGTTGTTTGCAGCACGCGATCACATCGTCGGCGCATATAGCGCTGACGCTCGATTTTACGACAAACGCGCATACTGTCTCGCCCCATTTATCGTCAGGCAGCCCTACTACGCCTACGTCCAGTATCTCAGGGCCCATAGCGCGTATGCATTCCTCTACTTCCTTCGGGTATATGTTCTCACCGCCGGATATTATCATCTGGCTCTTACGGCCTGACAGATAAAGGTACCCGTCTTTATCAAGGCTTCCCATATCTCCCGTGTAGTACCAGCCATCGCGTATAGCCCGCGAGGTCTTCTTTGGCTGATGCACGTATTCCTGCATCATGGTCACGCCGTTCACGATGATCTCTCCTACTTCATCTACCCCGCATACCGTGCCGGCGTCGTCTACTATACGCAGGTTCACGCCCAGCATCGCACGACCGCACGGAAGCCTGTCGGCGCCCGCGCGCATGAACATGGCATGGTCCTCCGGCTTCAGTAAGGCTACCTGTGGCGCCATCTCGGTCATGCCATATAGCTGTATGAACCCGCATTTAAGTACTTCGTTAGCGCGGATGAGCTCTTTCATCGACATTGGAGCGCCGGCATAGGCAAGCGCCTTAACGGAACTCAGGTCCCGTGCGGCTATATCATCTGCCTGGCACAGCCAGTCGACCATGTTAGGCACAAGACCAAGTTTCGTCACGTGTTCCGTCTCTATTGTGTCTATATATTCCCGCACGTCAAAATGGTCTTGCAGGATTATAGTCCCGCCCTTGAACAACATGCAGTAAGCGCCGGACGAAGACGTATGGTAAAGCGGCAGGACGCACAGATACACGTCCTCGTGCGTCCACTTCATCTCGGTTATGCTAGCAAGTGTATGTTGTATTATGCTATTAATCGAGAACTGCACGCCCTTTGGGGCAGACGTGGTCCCCGACGTATAGTATATGAACAGCGGGGCGTCAGGCGGCAGGTTAACGTAGCCAACGGGCATACCATATTTGTCGTATCCTACGTCTTGTCCTGAGACAAGGTCCTCGTAGCTGAGCATCGCGCCACCGCCCGCAATGTCTATATCACACGCGCCTTCGTCTGCGCACACTACTTTAAGCTCGCGGTCTATCTGCGATATCGCGTCCATGGCGCCCTGGCCGCAGCCTGAGACGAACAACACGGAGCACTCGGAGTCTTCAAGCAAACGGACAAGGGCGTCCGGATGCACGCGCCAGTTGAAATGCTCGCTTTTAGCGCCAACAAGCCCAACGGCCAATATGGCCTCAAGATACGCGTTGCTGTTATGGCATAGTATCCCAACCGTGGAACCGGGCCCTACGCCCCATTCGCCAAGCACGCTTGCAAGCTTGCGCACGCGCGCGTCCAGTTCGCTATACGTGTAGCGTTTATGGCCATATACCAACGCGTCTTTGTCGGGGAAACGCCTTACGGAGCAAGCAAAATAATCATATATGTTCATACTGCGACCTCCTTGGTGCAGGTCCCATATAATACCTCCAGATTTGCCGTATATGCAGGGGCATACACACGTTGGTGCGTGCCCCTGCGTGACATCCCGTCTATTTCACGTACAGCGCGCAATGGTTACCGTCCATTAATGGGATAAGGTCGTCGGGTTTGCCCACGCGCAACGCCTTCGTAGCGCAGTTCTTGACACAAAGAACGTCGTTGTCCTTATCGAAACATTGTGCGCATTTATCCAGGCTAGGCGCCACTAAATGGTACATCCTAAGCTTGCCGTCCACATAATATGGGTCGCGGCGCACTACCTGCATCCATTGCTCGTCATAACCGTATCCGTTAAGCTCGCGGCATGCCGTCTGGCAGGTGTAACAGCCTGAACACCTGTCCAGGTCAAGCAACATACCTATGGTGTTAGTCATTTTCGCTCACCGTGCCTTTCTTAAGTTGGCCCTTCTTTATCCGGCAAAGGCTGGAGCGCATAGGCGTTGCTCCATATGATGGTTCTGACTCGTCTATGTCAGACGATATGAGCACGTTGGGGTTGGCTCCATCCCATCCGTATCCCGGAAGGCCAAGCTCCTTGCACTCGTCACGCCAACCCGGCCGCGGAAGCCCCACGACTCCCTCGCCTATCTCGTAGGTCACGTGGGCCTTGGCCGACACCGCGCCACGCTTCGTCTCTATGGTTATCCATTCGCCGTCCGATATATCTTGCTTCTCGGCGTCTTTGGGGTTGACAAGCGCGAACGGATACGGATACAGTTCGCGTTGGGCGGCTATGTTGGTCCACGCCGAATGGAAGAACGCGTACAGACGGAACCCGGTGGTAAGTATAAGCGGGTATTCCTTCGCGAGCTCGGGCGTCGAATACGGCGACTCGAACGGCTCGGTGTAGTCGGGCAGCGGATCATAGCCAAAACGCGCCAGCGCGTTGCACCAGAACTCTATACGTCCGGTCTGCGTGTTGAACCCGGGCTGGCCGTCCGGGCGCAGAAGGCCGGTCTCGTATTTCTTCCATGAGCGCTGCTCTTTTGGTATAGTCGGATAATAACCGCCCTCTACGTACTCGTCCCATGTCTGGTCCATGCCGTAGAACTCCTTGTGACGCCAAAGCACCATTTCCTTCTCGTCTTTCCACGGCCATTGCTCCGGGTTCAGGCGCTTGCCCCATTCCAGGAAGAACTTCCAGTCGTCCCAACATTCTCCGGGTGGGTCAACGGCGCGTTGGGCGGCGAATATGTTATTGCCAAAATATTCTTCGTCTATCGTGTCGCGCTCAGACCAGTCAGACGACGGTAACAATATGTCCGCGAACTTGGCAGACGGTGACACGTAGAAGTCCTTTGCTACTATGAGCTCAAGGTTAGGCGAGTTAAGCGCCTCATATACCCTCTTGCTATCCTCATAGCATAATAGCGGGTCGTTAGCTATCATGACGAACATCTTAATGGGGCGTGGCTCGCCTGTGATAATAGCGTCCCACACGTTACGCGGGTTCTGCGAACGCCCGAACGTCTTATATAGCGGTTTGTCCTTGCCGCCAAACGTGAATAGGTCATCACGACCGGGGTCCTTGGTCTCGTCCCAAAGGGTTATGCGGTCATCTAACATAACGTCAAACGCCGCTACTATGGGAAGCCCGCCTTTAACGTCTATGTAGCCTAAAAGCCCTTGCAGGCACGCTATGGCACGGCCGTTCTGTATGGCGTTTGAATGCATGCAGCCGGGCCCTAGTGAGATCTCAAACGACACGGGGCCGCATTCGCCCATTATACGGGCAGCCTCGGTTATATCCTCTTCGGGAACCCACGTTATCTTCGACGTTTTCTCTGGCGTCCACTCCTTTAAGCGCTCCGCCAGCTCGTCGAACCCATATGTCCATTTGTCTATGAAATCGCGGTCGTAGTATCCCATGCGCACTATCTCGCTCATGATACCAAGCGCAAGCGCGCCGTCTGTGCCGGGACGCGGACGTATGAACAAATCGGCGTTCTTAGCGAAGTCGGTGTAGCGTACGTCTATGACTATGAGCTTGCCGCCCTTCTTACGGTTGGCGTATATCACGCCAAGGCTTGATCGTAACGTGCTGGCCGGGCTCTGCCCCCAGACCACGTTAGTCTTCGCACGCGTGAAATGCCCTACGGCCGGCCCGAACACGCCAAGCGTCAACGCGTTTGGCAAGATGTGCGGCATAAGGCATACGTGCGTTGGGACAAGGCTCCAGCCCTCAAGTCCAAGCGTGGAGTTGAAACGGCAGTGCCAATGGTTCCACGTGCGCCCCGTACCCTGGGCGGTAATGATAGCCTCCGGGCCGTATTTCTCTTTTATCTCAAGCACCTTCGCCGTCATCTCGTCAAGTGCTTCTTCCCATGTGATACGCTCCCATTTACCCGAACCGCGCTCGCCTACGCGGCGCATGGGGTAGATTATGCGGTCGGTTGGGTCATTGTGTATCTCGCGCTCTGACATACCCGCAGAGCAGAATGCCCCGTGCGAAAGCGGGTTATCGGGGTCGCCCTCTATCTTCGTAATCTCGTTTCCGTCCGTGTACACGATAGCGCCGCAACGCGTATGACACGTCGTGCAAATGGTACGGGTTTTCTTGATGGTCACAGCTTGCTCCTTTCTCTGGCTTTGACTCTTACTGACACGTAAAAACGCATGGGGGCGCGCCTGGCGCCACCCCCATGCAACTTACTAGTATGCTATTATGCTGCGGCTTCCTCGGCCTTGACCTCGCCTGCCACGTCGTCTGCGGCGGCGGCGGCGTCTGCCGCGGCTTTCTCGATATCCGCGAATGACTTGGGCTTGCGTACGAATACCATTAACACCAACGAGATTGCAAGCAGTATGGCGGCAATCCAGAACGCGCCCTGGTATCCCATGAAGCTCGCTATGCCTGACACGCCGGGCACTCCTACTATGTCGCCGATGGTGCGAAGACCAAACGCGACGCCCCAAATGGCTCCGAAGTACGCCATGCCAAACGTGCGACCGGCCAAGACCGGTACGACCGGCGCCCAGCAGCCTACACCAAAGCCAAAGATGACCGCGTAGCCGTACATCCACGCTATGCCGGAAGTGGGCTGCGTGTACGTAAGTATAAGCGTGCCTATGATAAGCAGTATGTTACCTATGGCGAACACGATCTTAGGATCGACCTTGTCTACAAGCCAGCCAAAGAACAACTTGCTTACGACTCCCACAACGCCCACTATGCTAAGCGCCTGGGCTGCCGCCACCATATCGAACTTCGTATCCGTTAAAAACGCCGTGGCGTTCTGCATAACGCCCAACTGGCCAAAGCCAAGGCACATAAGCGCTATGGCCATGAACCAAAGTGCTGGCGTCTTAAGCGCCTGCGCGCGCGTTAGGCCAACCATTACCGGGCGCTGCTTTTGCGGCAGTTTGTCGTATTCCGCCTTCGTGAGCCCGTCGGGCATAAGCCCTATGTCCTGTGGGCGCGTCTTCACAAGCACGGCCGAGATAAGCAACAGCACGACCGATATGATACCTATGATGATGAACGCCACCATAGTGCCACCAGATGATTCCATGACGCTGGCCAGGATGGTTGGCATGAACAGCGCCGCAACGCCACCTGCCGCGTTAACGATGCCCGTAGTAAGGCCGCGATGTTTGTCGAACCATAACGCCGACAGCGTGGAACCAACGGCGGGACCTGCAAGCGCGCCGCCAATGCCGATAAGCGCGTAGAAGATATAGAACATGACTATATTGCTAGCGAATGCCAGCAATATGAAGCCACCGCCAAACAGCACGGCCGCTATCACTATCATTATCTTTATGCGCCCTTTGTCTATCTGCGATCCCGCAACGGGAGACAGTATGGCGAACGCCAGCGTATATATGGACGACGCTATGGTTATAGACGTGCGCGGTACGTCAAGCGAGGTCGCCATAGGCGCTACGAACAGACTGAAGGTATAGATAAGCAAGCCTGTCGTCACGAACTGCGTAAGGAACGCAGCTATTACCACTATCCACCCGTAATAAAACTTCTTCTTTTCCATTTTCATCCCTTCTATAGGTGTAAGAATCTATAGTCCATTCCTATAAATGCGTATCATAATCTAGTAATCGCCTGATAGCATGTTTATCTGCTAGCTCTTTTAACTCTTTGTCGCTCTTACCCAATAGTTTCTTAAGCACTTGTGTCGTGTGCTCGCCAAGATACGGAGCCGCGTCTTCAACGTCTATGGGGGTCTTCTCATAGCGCCATGGCGGGGTCATCATGCATTCCTGCCCCAAATCGCGGCTGTCTATCATATAAAACGAACGGCGGGCTATACGGTCCGGATCCTTGTAGAGGCCTTCGCCGTCATAAACGGGCCCGGCCGGTACGCCGGCGTCTTGCAACACCTTGAACGCGTCCATCTTGTCCAGCGTGCTCGTCCACTCGGTTATGATAGCGTCCAGCTCCTCTATATGCGAGAAGCGGTCCTTGTACGTCGCGAAGCGCGCGTCGCCCGCGAGCTCGGGCTTGCCCATGGCCTTGCAAAGAGCCTGCCACTGCTTGTCGTTCTCGACCGATATAGCCACCCACTGGTCTTTGCCAGTGGTACGGTACGCGCCTTGAGGAGCGTACCCCGGGCGTGTATTCGCCATTGGGCCCTGGCTGTTGCCATTGACTATGTAGTCAAGGTATATGTCGCCAAGTTGACTTGCCAACGCCTCCTGCGAGGCTATCTCTATAAGCTGGCCTTCGCCGGTTTTCTTCTTGTACAGAAGCGCCGAAAGTATTGAGACCACCGCGTTCGTGGTGGAACGCAGGTCTATGGAACCTACGAACACGCTTGGGGGCGAACCCGGATATCCCGTAGTCGCACCCAGCCCGGCTTTCGTGGCGAAGTTCCCCGCGTAGCCTACGTAGCGCACCTCTGGACCTGAGTCACCACAGGCACTTGAGCTAAGGTAGATTATGTCCGGCTTATGCTTTGCTACTTCCTCATAGCCAAAGCCATACTTCGCCATGGCGCCAACGCTCATGTTCTGTATGAATATATCGGTCTTCTCTATAAGACCCCAAAGGACTTCTGCACCCTCAGGTATAGAGTAGTCTATGGATACGTCCAGCTTGCCATAGTTGTTGAGGTCGTAGGTTTGCGACGCCGTGCAACGCGGATCCGGTTGCAGCTGCGTTGGTGACGTCAGGAAATAACGTGTACCGTCAGGACGCATGGGGTGCTCTACTTTAATAACCTCTGCTCCAAGGAAACCAAGGAACTCCGCCGCCGCGGGGCCTGCCATGAACGAACCGAAATCCAGCACCCTTATGCCGTCAAGTATCTTACATGCTTTATGCACGGCTACCACCTCCGTCTATAACGCCGCTGTCGATAAGCGCGTCTATGCGCGCGTCGTCCATACCTAATACGTCGTGCAGGACCTCTTTCGTATCGGCCCCAAGCAACGGCGCGGTCTTATCGTAAGTAACGGGCGTCTTGGACAGGTTGTATGGACGTCCCGGGTATTTTACGTGCCCGATGTATGGATGGTCCACCTCTGCGAAATAGTGGCGCGCGTTCAGTTGCTCTGAGCCCACGACGTCTTTAATCTCTGTGACCGGGCTCATTGGAACGGAGTTCTCCTGCATGATGGCCACGGCTTCTTCGGTCGTATAGTTAATGGCCCAAGCCTGTATGGCGTCAAACACCTCGTCACACCTCTTGCGCCTCTCCGGCACGCTCTTATACCAGTCCTCGTCTACCCATTCGTCTTTGCCTATGACGTGCGCCACGCGCATGAACTCGGGCGTTTGAGACAGCATGGGCGACATCCAACCGTCCTTCGTCTTGTATGAAGGCGCGCTTGCCTGCATGCGTTGTATGGTGCCCTCGCGGTTGAACGAGATTCCGAACACCGGATACGGGCAGTTCTCGTTTAGAAGGCATATCTCGCGGGCTTCGTGCTCAGACATCTCTATGTACTGGCCCTCGCCGCTGTCCTGGCAGTATATAAGCGCGCCCAGGATTCCTATCGCTACGACCGTTCCGGTGTCGTATTCCGCGAAATTGCCTCCCATGGCGCAAGGCGCCTTGTCCTGGTCGCCGGTGCCATGCGGGTACAAAGCGGTATTACCTGACATATGCTCTTGTACGAACGGTGTGGATATATAGTCCTTGTATGGGCCGCTGTCGCCAAACGGCGTTACGGCACACGTGATGAGCCTGGGGTTTTGCGCGGACATGGCGTCGTGTGAAAGCCCACGCGCCGCCCATACCTCCGGCAGTCCCTCGCGAAGCCACACGTCGGCCTTACCAAGAAGCTCACCCAATATCTTGCGCCCATCTTCTTGCTCAAGGTCCAAAGTTATGCTTCTCTTGTTTGAATTCGCATAGAAGAATTTAAGTGAACCCTCTACGTTCTCCTCGTTATGAGCGAACGGGCCTATGTGCCTTAGTTTGTCACCCACCCCCGGTGGCTCTACCTTAATGACGTCCGCACCAAGATCGGCAAGCAGCTTCGCGGCATACGGTATGCCAAGACCTTCGGCACATTCTACGACGCGAACACCCGCCAAAGCCTTATCTGCCATAACAGCTCCTCTCATTAAACCAAATAGTTTACGCTGACAGCTTTAAAGCCAATGGAACAATCGATTACTGTGTATTCTATACGCGGGGATATGGTCTTGTCATCGCATTTTATGCGTTAAATGATGTTTTGGACAAATATGCTTAGAGCCTAATACAGGTATGTATTAGGCTCTAATGCAGGATGAATTAGAAATTATTTAATTTTAGAATATGTTAATAAGCTGCTTATTTGCGGTTGAGCTTGTACAGCAACGCGAGTCCGCG
>JAISJA010000108.1 GCA_031261765.1 Coriobacteriales bacterium
ATTTCATCCGCGCCTCACGTATCTCAGAATACCCGTGGATAAGTAATTCAGTAAGGGCATCCAAACGCGCCTGGTCCTCTTTCATCTGTTTTCTTCTTCCCATGCTATTATCCTAGCATAGTGACATACGACATGATGATACAGCAAATGCTGAGTCCTAAAATAAAACCAGACCGCAGCTGCTTCGTACAGCTAGCGGCCTGGGACGCTCAAAAAACAGAAATTGTAGGAACTAGTACCTTGGCGTGAAGTCCACCTTATCGTCTAAATCTAAAACGAATTGCGTTAGTATCTTAACGGCCGCGTCAAGGTCTGAGAGCTTAAGCACCTCTGTTGGCGTATGCATATAACGTAAAGGTATGGAGATAAGCCCGGCTACCTTGCCGCCGCGCGATGTCTGTATCGGGTTCGCGTCAGTGCCTGTTGCACGCGACTCCGGCCCTATCTGGTACGGTGCCTTAGCCTTCTTAGCGGCCGCTATCATGCGGTCGTACAACACTGGGTTTATGTTTGGACCACGCGCTATAAGCGGGCCGTCGCCGCATTTTGCCTCGCCATACTTCGACTTCTCTATCTCAGGATAATCCGTCGCATGGCCCACTTCCGCGCTTATGCCTATAACAGGGTTCACGCCATATGCCGACGTCTCTCCCCCGCGCAGTCCTATCTCTTCTTGTACGGTACCGGCGGCCACGTAGTCGCACTTAGCGCCACCGGCCTTCTTAAGCTCTTCCAACACGCGCACGGCAATGAAGACGCCAAGCTTGTCGTCGAAGGCAAGCGACGCGGCCATGCCGTCGCCGTACTCCTCAAAGCCCATTCCGTACGTCATTAAGTCGCCAATATTTATGCGTTTTTTCGCTTCGTCACCCGAAAGGCCAACGTCTACGAACAGCTTATCCAACGGGGTTATCGTCTTACGCTCGTCGGCGCTTATAAGGTGTATGGGCTTGCGGCCTATCATGCCGCGCAATTTTTCCGGCTTTACGGACGGCTTGCCGGCACTCTTACCTGTAGCATACAGGTTCACGCGCTGCCCGGGCAATATCGCCGCGTCTATGCCGCCCACCGGGTCGAAATAGATATAACCGTCATCGGTTATGTACTTCACCATCATGCCAACCTGGTCTATGTGGCCGGCCACCATGACTGACGGACCGACCTTATGCCCCTTGGCGGGTTTCTTGGCCTTCAGGGTCGCATGCACGCTGCCCATGACGTTCGTCTCGATATTATCCGCAGATGCTTTTACGCGTTTACGCATAACGTCAGCAGCTGCCACTTCCCAACCGGACGGTGATGGCGCCTCAGTCAGGTCCTTTAAGAACTCAATGTCTTTCTTGTTCATCTTATGCCTCTATGTCTTTCATTTATATCTTCAAGTACCTGCGCATGGCAAGGAACGATCCGAACAAACCTATAACAACACCTATGCCCAGCAAGGCCAGATATACGTACCACGCTTGTATGCTGGCGTAGTCTATCGTTATAAACGATAGGAAGCTAGCCATTTGCGGAAGCAGGTTGGTCGTAAGCGTGAATATACACGCTATGGCAAGCGCCGCGCCTATTATGGCCTGAATGGCGCCTTCCATTAAGAATGGCCCACGTATGAAGCCGTTGGACGCACCCACAAGGCGCATTATGGCTATCTCGCGCCTGCGCGCCATAATAGCCAGGCGAATTGTGTTGTTTATGAATATGAGAGCGACGAATATAAGCATCAGCACAAGTACCAGGCATACGATACGTATAACGCCGGCCACGGCGAACAACTGGTTGACTATCTGCTGCCCGTAACGTATGGAGTCACTGGGATTGCTAGGGTTATCTATGACGGCGCCATATGTGGGCTGCGCCATTATCTGGTCCACGACCGACTGCACTTGCTCAGGGTCTGAAAGCTCGACCTCAAGCGAAGCCGGAAGCGGGTTACCGTCAAGCTGGTCTGCGATGTCAGACGAAGACGTGTTCTTGAAGTCCTGCAGCGCCTGGTCTTTGCTCTTGAACGTGACGGACGCGACGTCCGGTAGGCTCTTAATATAGCTCTCAAGCGCGGCCGTACCCTGGTCCGTCTCGCTTGCGTGGTCGTCGCTAAGGAATATGGATATCGAAACCTGGTCCTCGACGCCCTGCACTATGTTGTCAACGACAAGGCTTGCGACCCATACGGCACCTATCACCAGAAGTGAGAGGAAAATCGTTACGATTGCACCAAAGGTGGTGCCGAAATTACGTTTGAAATTAGAAAGTGCTTCTTTTATGAAATATCCGAAACTATGCATCGAGACCGTACACCCCCTTATCCTGATCGCGGACAAGGTGTCCTTCTTCTAATACGACTACCCTCTTTCGCATCGAATTGACCATCTCCCTGTCGTGTGTGGCCACGACGATAGTCGTGCCGGTGCGGTTGATCCTGTCCAAAAGCCGCATTATGCCCAACGACGTCTGCGGGTCAAGGTTACCCGTTGGCTCGTCGCAAATGAGCATGGGCGGGCGGTTAACTATAGCGCGGGCTATTGACACGCGCTGTTGTTCTCCGCCGGACAACTGGTTGGGATATTTATCGATCTTATCCTCAAGGCCAACAAGGCGAAGCACCTCTGGCACTTGCGTACGTATTATGTGTTTAGATTTTCCGATAACTTCCAATGCGAATGCGACGTTCTCGAAAGCCGTCTTACGCTCAAGCAGCTTGAAGTCCTGGAAGACGCAGCCTATATTGCGACGTAAATACGGCACACGCCAGCGCCTTATGTTGGAAAGGTCCTCGCTACCAACGTGCAGCTTGCCACTTGTTATGGCAAACTCGCGGTTGATAAGGCGGATGAACGTGGACTTACCGGAACCGGAATGCCCCACCAAGAACACGAATTCGCCGGGATAGATACGCAGGGTTATATCTGACAGCGCAGGCTTGTTTGGTTGCGCAGGGTATATCTTGCTAACGTGATTGAACGATATAACGGGGTTCCCGACAGGTGCTTCGGGCGTCATCTGCGGTATTGGCTGCGCGGCAGGCCGCACCGCCTCTTGCGCGCGCTCTGCGGCAAAAGACATATTAGGAACCGCCTGTTCCGCCATCGCACTAGCGCTTTGACCTTGTAGCGGCGTCTGGAACAATCCGCTTTGCTGATCAAGATTTTGAAACTGATTTAGACCCTGGCTGTCAGCCGTCCATTGACGTCCTATTTGCGCAGGTGTGCCTTCCAAGTTTGGGGCATTTTGAAAAATACTGCTATCCGGCGTCTGCGCATGCGCAGGCGTCCACTGCTCATCGCTGTTTGGCACCATCACTCCATTCTAATGTGTTTAATCTACGTTTACGCGATTCTATATGGGAGTCGCCATTCATTACTTAAATGATAACACAACATCGCATATAGATGCCGCATCGACTCCATATTCAACGAGAAGCTCATCAAGCTGGCCTGAAGTACCAAAACGGTCGCGCACGCCTACGCGCTTCATTGGCGATTTGAGCCTTACGTCGTTTTCAACAAGGCATTCGGCAACCGCGCTGCCAAGGCCTCCTATGATGGAATGTTCCTCGGCCGTTAGCACGCGGCCAGTCTTTCGGACGCTTTCCAGTATAGTTCCAGCGTCTAAAGGTTTAATGGAGAAAGCATCTATGACTTCTGCGCTTATACCGCTATCGGCCAGTTTCTCTGCCGCCCGGAGCACTTGTTCTACCTCAAGACCACACGCCACTATGCTCACGTCGCTGCCTTCACGCAATACGCATGCCTTACCAAGTGCTAAATCTGACGTGTCTGGGGCCTTTGCGGCGGCGCCCAACGAACCCGAGCCGTATATCATTGGAACCGCGGCGCGGCCCATGCGAACGTACACTGGGCCATCGGTAGCAGCCGCTATACGCAACGCGCGTTTCGCGCTGGGATAGTCCGCGGGCACCAAGACGCGCATGTTGGGCAACACACGCATGAGCGCTATATCTTCCAGCATCTGGTGGCTGCCGCCGTCTGGCCCAACCGATAATCCCGCGTGCGTTGGGGCAACCTTGACGTTAAGGTTGCTATAGCAGACCGTATTGCGTATCTGGTCGTAGACGCGGCCGGTCCCGAACACGGCGAAAGATCCCGTAAACGCGATATGGCCCGTCAGTGAAAGACCGGCAGCCACGTCTATCATGTTCTGCTCGGCAATGCCAACGTTAATAAGGCGCTCCGGTGCGGCCTCGCCTAATTTCTTAGTAGTAGTGGAACCGGAAAGGTCGGCGTCAACCGCTACGACGTCTACGCCCTCGTTGTATAGCTCCACCAATGTCTCGCCATATGCGGCCCTTGTAGCCTTGGTCACAGGCGTTGCCTTCGTGTTGCCTTGCGAACCGCTCTCAGACATGTTGCACCTCCGTCGCGTCATCGCTTTTTGCTTTAACGCTTCCACATAGCTCGCCAAGCGCCACGTCGCACTGTTCAGCGCTTGGCGCCTTACCATGCCATCCGCATTGCCCTTCCATGAAACTGACGCCCTTGCCCTTTATCGTATGGGCGATTATCACCACAGGGCCGCCATCATATTCACATGCTGCGTCAATAGCGTGCTTTATTGCTAGTATGTCATGTCCATCGCACGCTATCGCGTGCCAATTGAACGCCTTGAACTTGCCCTCTATGTCGTTTGGGCTGCAAACCTCTTCCAGATGTCCGTCTATCTGCAGGTCGTTATTGTCTACTATGGCAATGAGATTATCCAGTTTGTTTTGCGAAGCGAACATGGCGGCCTCCCAAACCTGGCCTTCCTCCACTTCGCCGTCACCTAAAAGCACGTAGACGTTCTTATCACCATTGCCCGACATACGCAGGCCCATTGCCATGCCGCACGCAATGGAAAGTCCCTGGCCAAGTGAGCCCGTTGATACCTCCACGCCGGGAAGTTTGCGCATGTCAGGATGCCCTTGCAGGCGCGAATGTAATTTACGCAGCGTCATAAGCTCGTCTTGCGGTATATAGCCTGCCTGGGCAAGCGCCGCATACAGCACCGGTGCCGCGTGCCCCTTGCTTAGTATGAACCTGTCGCGGCCCTCCCATGTGGGGTTGCCAGCGTCATAGCGTAATACGTTGCCGAAATACAACGTCGCGACTATGTCAGCGGCTGAAAGCGATCCACCCGGATGCCCGCTTCCAGCTTCAGTGAGCATTCGCACTATGTCGCAGCGCATGGCGTTCGCGCGCTGTTCTACGGCTTTTACATCGAACATGAGACCCCTCCTATACGTATAGCCATCAACGGTCCTCTGCGACCCTCCATCTATGGAAACCTATAACGAACATATCTAAATCGCCCTCATCCAACACGGCGTCGGTGTTTCCGGTCTCTATGCCGGTGCGCGTGTCTTTCACGAGCTTATACGGATACAAGACGTAGTTACGTATCTGGTTGCCCCATGAGGCGTCGCGCTTCTCTCCGCGTAGTTCTTCTATCTCGGCATCGCGTTTCCTTTGCTCGAGCTCATATAGGCGCGCGCGCAATATACGCATGGCCGCCTCGCGGTTCTGTATTTGTGACTTCTCGTTTTGACACGTGACCACGGTGTTGGTTGGGATATGCGTTATGCGCACGGCGCTGTCGGTGGTGTTCACGCTCTGGCCTCCGGGACCGCTTGACCTGTATACGTCTATGCGCAGATCGCTTTCCTGTATGTCCACCTCTATATCGTCTGGCAGCACCGGCAGTACCTCTACTCCCGCAAAAGTGGTTTGCCTGCGGCTGTTCGCGTCCGTTGGCGATATGCGCACAAGGCGGTGCGTGCCTATCTCTGAGCGCAACATACCATATGCGTTATGTCCATGTATTATGAACGTTGCGTGGTCCAACCCTATGACGTCGGCTGCCGGAGCGTCCAAGACTTCCACTTTCCAGTCACGCCGCGAAGCGTATTTAGTGTACATCTCAAACAACATACGGGTCCAGTCCTGCGCCTCAAGGCCGCCCTGGCCTGGATTCACCGACACTATAGCGTCACCATGGTCATATTCTCCGGTGAACCACGACGACAGTTCTATCTCGTCTAAGCGTGATTTCAAATCGGCACATATACCCTCTGCGACGCCATCAAGCTCTGCCGCCGCGTTTGCGCTGGGCTCGGAAGCGGAAAGCTCAAGTGCGGCCTCGGCGTCATCATATAGTGCAAGGGCGTTATCGTAATTTTCAAGCTCGTCACGCAGGTCAGACGCGTCTTTAGTCAACTTTTGGGCGCGCTCGCGCACGTCCCAAAGCCCTGGCTTGGTAAGTTCGGCGTCAAGTTCCTTTAATTTCGCGCGTTTCTCTTCTAAGTGCAGGTAATTGACCGACTTATCAAGGCGGGCCTTTAGATCATTAAGTTGTGAGCGGGTGTCGTCTAACATATACTTTCTATGTTAGCATACGAACGTGTGAGCAGAGGTATTCTATGCGCGGCTTATAAGCGAGCGGCCTGTCCATTCGTCCGGCTTAGGCATTCCCATTAAGTCGACAAGAGTTGGCGCTATATCCGCCAGGCGTCCGTCACCGTGCTCAAACGACAAGTGCATGTCGCTGTTATCCGGGTCCACGAGCACGAACGGTACGACGTTAGTGGTGTGCGCGGTCCATGGTTGACCGGGGTTATCTGGATCTTCCATCTGTTCGCAATTGCCGTGGTCAGCGGTTATAAGCGCGAAACCGCCTGCGGAACAAACGGCGTCTACCACTCGTTTCAGGCCTTTATCAACGGCTTCCACGGCTTTTATGGCGGCGTCCATCTTGCCTGTATGGCCTACCATGTCACCATTGGCGAAGTTAACTATATATACGTCGGCTTCGCCACTGTCTATGGCGCTGGCCAGCGCCTCTGTGACTTCCGGCGCGCTCATTTGCGG
>JAISJA010000117.1 GCA_031261765.1 Coriobacteriales bacterium
CATTGGATATCAGCCCCTTGTTAACCAGAAATTCGTGCGCCACCACCGACGGGTCCTTGCCGTCTTGCGACACCTCCGCGTTCATGGCCGCCATCTCGTCGTTATCGCACGTGTTTATGAGCTTGTCCAGCACGGGTTTTATCTGCGGATACTTCTGCATGGTATCGTCGCGCACCACGGTGCCTATATTGTATGACGGGAAGAAGCCCTTATCGTCCGTAAGCACCGTAAGACCTGACGTTGGAAGCGGCCCGTCTGTCGTATAGACTATTAACGCCTGCACGTCTCCGCGCGCGATCGTCTCGTATTTCTGACCCTGGTTGTCTATGCTCTTCTCCTTGAATTTAAAACCATAGGCTGCCGATAAACCCGGATAACCGTCGGGCGTCTCCCAGAAGTTGGCCTCTGCCCCAAGCGTCATTTGCGACGAATGCGGCACCAGGTCAGAGAAGGTGGTTATGTTATGTTCTTGTGCGAACTGCGTTGGTATGGCTATGGCATACGTGTCGTCGAAGCCGTAAAAGCAGCTCTCCCAGTCGAAATCGTATTGGTCCTTGTACGCCTGTTGTAGTTCTGGGAACATGCTGTCCTGGTACTTGTCTGACCTGCCAAGCACCTGGTTCCAGGCCGTACCGCTATACTCAGGGTACATATCCACGTCGCCAGACTCAAGCGCTGGCATCAGCTGTGGCGTCATCTCGAACTGTTGTAAGTTCACGGTTAGGTTCGTGTTGGCGTCAAGGTCTTGCTGCAATATGTTGCCCCATATCATCTGCTCGTTGTAGTCCTTGTACGCTACGGTTATGGTTCCGCCGTCCTTTACCGGCTTGCCTGCGGCGCCGTCTTCCCCGCCCCCGAATATCCGCGATACCGGGACGGCTATGGCGACCACCAAGACTATGACAAGCGCGACCAACCCGCTGCGTTTAAGCGCGGTATGCTTCTTCTTACCGCCTTTCGACTTACGTTGGGCGTTGCGCTTGTACAATCGCTTCTCTATAGCTCCCAATATAAGGTCCACGGCTATGGCAAGCGCGGCCATTAAGAACGCGCCGTCAAACACCAGGGCGTTGTTGTACGTCGTCATGCCGCGGAATATGGGCTCGCCAAGACCGCCCGCGCCAATGTAGGCCGCTATGCCGGCAAGCGCTATAGTCATAGTGACCATGTTGCGGAAGCCTGAGAATATGACCGGCATGGCAAGCGGCAGCTTTATACGCGCCAGTATCTGCGGCTTAGTGGACCCCATGCCGCGCGCCGCCTCTATTATGGCGGGGTCCACGTTCTTTATGCCAACGTGCGTGTTCTTAACCATGGGCAACAGGCCGTATGCCGTAAGCGCTATTATCGCCGTAGTGAAACCCGTGCCGGTAAACGGTATGAGAAGGCCAAGCATGGCAAGCGATGGAATCGTGTACAGGATATTTACTATCGTCAGCGTTGGTTTTGACGATCTTTCGAATTCAGATATAAGGATACCAAGCGCAAGACCCAGCACCGTTGCTATTATGATAGCGGTGAAGGATAATATCATGTGCTGAATGAACCAGTTGAGAAAGTCAGGGGCCCTCTCAACGAACTGTTCTACTATCTCCTCTAACATCCTATACTTATTGTAACACTGGAATATTTCTAGACTTTATATCCGCAAGCGTTCCAGGGCGCAATGGCGCTAAACGGTCATGCGATACGGTAAACTTATGTTATGGCAATAGGAAGGCACACACGCAAAGACAAGTGGCATTTCTCTGACACCGGCAACCGGTTTGACGGCAAGAAGCGCGGCCCCAGACCGCTTAGGAACGCGGCGCTGCCCGACTTCAAGCGCGGCGTCATACGGTGCAAACGTTGCGGCGCACGCGTCGTAAGCAATTTGGATAACTGCCCGTTTTGCGGAAAGCCGCTTAAACCCGTCTTCGCCCGATTCTGGTTCTGGCTTATCGTCATAATAATAGTCGCGGCCGCGACGTTCCTTATAGTGAAGATGAACCTGCCCACCGTGCCGGAGGAAACCGCTCAGGCTCCAACCGTCACGACACCGCAGGTAGTGGGAGGCACACAGTCCACGCCGATAAAAGGGCTCGTATTAGGCACGGCGGTCACCGCCAACAACATAGAGACGAGCGCGGACAGCGTGCAAACCGGTCCCGTTGCCAAAGACGGCACGCAACTTAGCATGGTGACGGTGACGTTCATGAACAACGACAGCCAGAAAGACACTATATATTCCACGCAATGGCAATGCCAAAACGCTGCCGGCACGCGCTTCGACCCGTTCGTAGGCACCGCCGCAGACGGTACGACCATAACAAGTAATTTCGAGACGTACGATCTACAACCCGGAGAGAAGTTCACCGGCAGGTTGTATTTCAAGACGAGCGATTTAGCGTTGGTGGTGTTCCAGCCGGGCGCACTGGCTTACAGCGAGGACATACTTGTTACGTGGAAATGTTCTTAAACGTCGTCGTTATGGTTTTTGTATACTACGCTGTTGGCGTATCATCCACACTTGCACTGTGATACCGTTTCACGCGCTGCGTATACAAAACCATAACGACGACGACGCGCTCCGATTATCGTTGCACGCCAGCGCGACCGGTTGGGTGATAATTTAAGTTAGTTCGTTACTTTAAAGCGGTAGCCGTAGCCGCGGACCGTCTCTATGAGGCCCGGGTCAAGCTTGGCCGCCTCAAGTTTATCGCGAAGGCGCTTAACGTGTGTGTCAACCGTCTTCGTCTCAACAAGGTATTCCCAACCCCAGGCGTCATGCAGAAGCTGGTCGCGCGATAGCACTTTCCCGGCATGGTGCATAAGCGTGGACAAAAGCTCGAACTCACGCGGCGTCAGGTCTATGGCTATGGGATCCTTGCGGCGCGTGTTCGTGTTGAAAGCGGCATGGCTGCCTTCGTCTAGCCGTATGCCGCTTACGTCTATGACTTCGTTGAAGTCGCTTTTCGCGTCATCTGGCAGAGTGGCACGTCGCAGTATGGCTTTAACGCGGGCTATGAGCTCACGCACGCCAAACGGCTTTGCCAGGTAGTCATCGCCGCCTATCTCCAGGCCCACGACCTTATCAAGCTCTGTATCGCGCGCGGACAAGAACAGCACCGGCACGTTGGTGACGGGCCTTATTCGGCGCACGACCTCATAGCCGTCCATGGTTGGCAACATGACGTCTAAGATGACCAAGTCGTACGTGTTGTTCTCTATAAGGTCCACGGCCTTGCCACCGTCGTCGGTGACTTCCACGTCGTAGCCTTCTTTCTTAAGGTTGTAACTAACGAACTCGGTTATCGATGCCTCGTCGTCAACGACTAGAATATGTGCAGATGTATCGGCCATGCCATGCTCCTAATATTGTCTATAGATAATATAATGATACCATTATGAAATAAGGATAGTATAAGGACAAGATACGTTATTAGCACTGGACATAGGCAACACTGAGACCGTCTGCGGCTTGTATATAGCAGACGAACTTAAAGCGCGCTTGCGTATGACCACTACGCCCGGGGCCACGCCGGACGACTTGCTTATAAAATTACGCGGCATGCTTGCTAAAAATAAGTTCGCGCCTGACGATATAGACGGTGCGATCATCTCATCTGTCGTGCCGGAGCTTACGGACAGCTGGCGTAAGGCCGCGGCGACGATCGCGAACGCCGATGCGCTTATAGTCTCCAGTGAATGCTGCGACGGTTTGAAACTGAAATTCGATAACCCCGACGCGCTTGGAGCCGACCGCATAGCTGACGTAGTTGGCGCCATAGGGCTCTATGGCGTACCAGTAATAGTAATAGACATGGGTACGGCAACGAACATAGAGGTTATAGACAAGCGCGGCGTATACGTTGGCGGTATCATAGCGCCCGGAATGGAGACGTCGGCTAACGCGTTGTTCAAGTCGGCGGCGCGTATAGGGCGCTTTGACATAGAGGCCAGCACCGGCGTCATAGGAAAAGACACTGCGCAGTCGGTACAAGCCGGTATAGTTGACGGTGAGGCCGACCGCATAGACGGTTTGGTAAAGCGCATATTCGACGAGCTAGGCTATCATGCTAGGGTAGTAGCTACTGGCGGTCTGGCACGTCATGTGGCCGACTTGTCGCATACCATAGACGACGTAAACGACGACCTTACGCTGGAGGGGTTGCGCCGCATCTATTTACGCACCGTCATTCCCAGCTTGACTGGGAATCTCCCGCGGTAGGTATACCGTTTGGGAGAGATCCCCGGGTCAAGCCCGAGGATGACGTCTACAACTTCGACCAGTCTACCCCGGCTTCTGAGCCAGTTATGTTCCATGGCGGATACACGCGATGGCCGCGGCAGTCGGTAAGCTCGTATGAGCAAAACGGTATAAGCGCGCCGTTTGGCATCGTAGAGAACATGGAACACTCTTCCATACGTTCCAAGTCCATGGTATAAGCGTCCATGTAGTTCATGATGATTAACGATATGCCATCGCTTGTGGAGAGCCCCTTCTTCACACAGACGTCGTAGAACACCGAGCCCTGGGGCGAGTCAGGATTATATAGCGCCATGTACTCGTCTCGTGTAAGGTCGCGCGTCACGGGTATGAACGAAGCCGAATCGGCACGCTCCTGCTCCGTCAAAAGCGCTGATTCGTCGTTTGCGTTTGGATTCCGGCTTTCGCCGGAATGACGAACTAAGAAGGTGCCAGTGTCACACATGGGATGGCTACACCCAAGCGGCCATATGTCGCTTGCTTTGACCATTCCGTTCGTCTGCTCTTCCAACATGAATATAACGTCGCCCATACCAAGCGGCACGACGCGCTTCGCGTCAAAGCGGCCGGACGTGAACGCCGGCTGCAACGCGACGCCCGCTATGACGTCGCTGTTATCGCAAGCGTATGATATAACGTCGCCTATCTGGTCGTCGTTAAGCCCACTGACTATAGTCATCGCAAGCACCACCTGTATACCAGCCTCACGGCAGTTCTGGACCGCCTTAAGCTTGTTGTCAAGTATGTCGGCGCCGCGTATCTGTTTGTACGCTTCGCGGTCGAAACCGTCAAACTGCAGGTATATACCAGTAAGGCCGGCGTCCACAAGACCGCGTAGATAGTCCGTGTCGCGCGAGATGACCACGCCGTTCGTGTTCACCTCTACGCCCCAGAAACCACGAGCGCGCACCCGGCGTATTATGTCGGCCAGGTCGCTGCGCACTGTTGGCTCGCCGCCCGTAAGCTGCACGCCTGTATCGGTACCGGCGGTCGTGGCTATGGCGTCTATGAAGTCGTCTATGCGCTCTAACGGCACGTCGCTGGTATCGCTCTCGGCGCTCATGAAGCACACCGGGCAATGTATGTTGCAGCGCTGCGTGACCTCTATCTCAACAAGCGTGGGTTTGCGTTGGTGGCGCTGGCATATGCCGCATCCCGTGGGGCACGGCTTAGCGCTTTTGTGTATAGCGTCGCGGTTTGGAGCCACCTTGGGAAACGCAAGCGACCGCATCCACTTGTAGTGCTCGGCGCTTGGCCATACCATCGTAGAGGTCTCTCCGTGCTCAGGGCACGTGCGGCTCATCCATACTTTACCGTCGTCGTCGGCGGTTATGTCTGCCGATAAGACCTTAAGGCATTCGGGGCACAGGGCCCGCGTCCTATGCAGGAGCTCGGACATGTGTGGTCCTTCCTCTATTCGTCTATGCCATCGCGCGTATCACGGTCCTCGTTGGGAGGAGTCGTGACACGAAGGCCTTTCCAATCGACCCACTCAAGAAAACGTTTGGGCACGTAGAAGTCAGGCTGGAACTGCGCGCCATATGCAGCCGAACGTGCTAGTGTAATAGCATGCGCCATGTCCTGTATGTCGTCCACGTCTGCGACCGGCGGCATGGAGAACATGGGCACGCCGCCGTTCTCCTGGCACTTATCGACATATGCTTGAAGCGCCGGGCGTCCGTTCATGTTGTAGTACACGCCTTGATGGTCCATGTTCGTGTCCTTGGTCCACCCTATTACGGACACGCCGCATTCCTGGCACGGCGCCTGCACGACGCCGCCCTTGCCGCCCGCTTCGCAGAAGCGCTGCAGCTGTTTGAACGCGGTCTTAATATGGCTTAGCGGCAAC
>JAISJA010000087.1 GCA_031261765.1 Coriobacteriales bacterium
CGGGCCGTACAGACCAGATGGCCTGAGATCTTCGGCGTGACAATGGAACTGAAGGTCAAGTTCAGGCATCCGGTGCCGTTGGGGGTTCCGTTATAGGTAATAGCACATACAGATTCACACAAAGGGCGTGTGTTTGACGGAACCGGCCAGCTGGTGTTGGAAGACGGCACGGTGGCAGCACAGGGTTTCGCGCGATATTACGAGCTTAAGCCTGACGAGATAATGGA
The DNA here is from genome assembly GCA_031261765.1 of Coriobacteriales bacterium. The sequence goes on from JAISJA010000087.1 coordinate 228, forward strand.
GCAGGGCCTTACCAACGAGATGTGGCATGAGGACAAGCGCCCCGCGCCAGACGAGGTGTTGGCTTAAATTACTGACGCAAGTTAGCCTGGGGATTCGAATGAAATCGCTTCGCGATTTCGTGTGCTGCGTTCGCCCTATCGGGCGTACTCGCACCAAATCGCGCCACTGGCGCGTTTTGCCCTCTCGGGGTTCGAATCCCCAGCTCTTGCAAGAGTAATACCTCCTAACAGCACCTACGGTGCCCTTAGAGGGTATTACTGGCGGAGAGCTGGGGTTGGCAGTCCAGTGGACTGCCAAAGCGCGCGTCCTTTGCGCGCCGCGGTCAGATGTGGTGATGGAATGATTGGCAAGTGGATGGCGGAGAGCTGGGGATTCGAACCCCAGAACGCCTTTTGGGCGTTACTCGCTTAGCAGGCGAGCACCTTCGGCCTCTCGGTCAGCTCTCCGTTATTGTTAATAATAGCATATATATGGCATTTGATAACAGGCTTAAGCCAATATCTCGCTTGGCGCGGGGCGCTTGTCCTCGTGCCACATCTCGTCGGTCAGTCCCTGCTCCATGATCTCGTCAGGTTTCAGCTCGTAGTAGCGCGCAAAACCCTGCGCCGCCACCGTGCCGTCCTCTAACACCAGCTGACCCGTTCCGTCAAACACGCGCCCTTTGTGTGAATCGGTATGCGCTATTACCTTTAACGGCACTCCCAACGGCACCGGATGCCTGAACTTAACCTTCAGCTCCATGGTAACGCCGAAGATCTCGGGCCATTTGGTTTGCACGGCCCTGCCTATCGTCTCGTCTAACATTGCGCTTATTATGCCACCGTGCACGCGCCCGGGATAGCTTTGGTGCTCGTCTTTCGTAGTGAACAAGCCGCATATGCTGCCGTCTTCTAAGTCAAGGAACTGCCCGTGCAGGCTCATGGGATTATCGTCGCCACAAGCAAGGCACATCTTCGATGCGTTCTGCACATGCGTGACGTGCTTCTCGGTAAGTTGTTGTTTCATACGTGCGCTTCTTTCGTAGCATATAATTAAACTACCTCATATGGTAACAAACAAAGGTAATTCGTTCGCTTGCAGGCCGTGCCCTCATGCGACGCAACCAAGTAGATTGGAACTACGTTAATGTCAGACGACAGGAAATTGAACAAGAAAGACCCTCGCGACAAAGCTATTCTATACGCTTTGGACCAGGCGCGAACGGAGCTTAAGGCCAATGGCGCCATCGTGCCGTTTTTGGAGATAATACACGAAGGCGAGGTATCCAAAGAAGCGTATCCAGGCGTCAGCGCCGTGGACTGTTTCAAGGCGGCCTCGGCAAGTGTGACGGCGGCCTGTAACAATGCAGAGTCATACGTGTTCTGCTATGACGGTTACGTTGACATGGGCGGTAAACGCCGCGACGCCATACTTGCCGAGAGCGCCAACGCGGGCGACAACGTGGCAGAGGTGTTTGGCGTGCTATACACGATAGCAAGCGATGACACTAGCAAGATAGCTTTTGACGACGGCATATACAGCGTTGGCAACGCGGCGTCTTTGTTCATGTCCAACGCGGCCACTACCGCAGAGATATAATGCCCGGGCCCATATCGCCCATGTTGGCGAACCTGCTGGTTCCCGGAACGCCCGCAGACATAGCAGACGGGTACGCGTCGCTTGAGGAACGCTCGCGCGACGCTACTTTCGCGCGTGACGTGCCGGACGTTATAGTACTTGACACCGAGACAACCGGGTTCTCGCCCGAGCGCGACTCACTTATAGAGGTAGCCGCCGCGCGCATGCGCGGCACGGAGATAGTAGACGAGCTTGACACCTTCGTGAACCCCGGATGTCATATATCTTCTGTCATAAGCGAGCTTACGAACATAACCGACGCGGACGTGCAAGACGCGCCGGACGCAAGCGAGGTCATGGAGATGCTGGCGGACTTCGCCGGCGATTGCAAGGTCATAGCGCATAACGCGCCGTTTGACCAGGGGTTCATACTGGCCAACGCGCCGCTTTCCCGCGCGGGCGACGCGACGCCGCTTTTCTCGGAATTCCCATGGATAGACACGCTTCCGCTTGCCCGCTTGGCTCTGCCGCGCCTTACTGAGTACAACATGGAATCGCTAAGCGCCGCGTTCGCGCCCACGTCGCGATCCACGCATCGTGCGATAGACGACGTGAGGGCGCTTTGCCACGTATGGCGCGTGTTACTGGTGGCCCTAAGCGACTTGCCGGAAGGGCTTTGCGGCTATATGTCGCGCATGTCCCCGGACGTACCATGGGGGCTGCGCGAGGTGTTACAAGTGCTAGCACGATATCAATATAGCACCAAGGTAATAGACATCGGCGAGAAGACTGACACGCTCACGAATACCGCCCCGTCGTTCTCGCTTGGAGACGCGCGCAGCGCACGTCTGTCCAAGCTGGCAAAGCAGAACAAGACAGACGCCATAGAGCAAGACGGTGGCGCGGCGGCAGACGTGCAGGCCCTATCGCGAGACGAGATAGAAGACGCCTTCAGCGCGGATGGCCTTGCTGGCGCCATGTACGCGTCATATGAGCCACGTGCCTCGCAGGTCGACATGGCGTTGGAGATAGGCGCGGCGTACAACACGTCTACGCACCGCGTAATAGAGGCCGGCACCGGGGTAGGCAAGTCTATGGCGTATCTCGTTCCGCAGGCACTGTTCGCGAAGCGCAACCACGTTACGTGCGGCGTTGCCACGAAGACCAACACGCTGTTAGACCAGCTTGTATACCATGAGCTTCCGCGCCTGGACAAGGCACTGCGCGAGCATACGGGCGCAAGCGATGACGCGCCGGGCGACGCGCCGGGCTTGCAATACGTCGCGCTTAAAGGCTATGACCACTACCCGTGCTTGCGTAAGCTCATGCGCCTTGCCAACAGCGAGCGCTCATACGACGACGCGGAGCCGTTGGACATAATATCGCGTTTGCTTGCGTTCGTGTGCCAAAGCGACGTAAGCGACATGGACTCCATGTCCATACACTGGAGCGGTATATCGCGTTTCGAAGTCGCCGCCAACGCGGACGACTGCATGCATTATAAGTGCCGCTATTACAGATACTGTCTATTGCACGGCGCCAGGGCGCAAGCGTCCAACGCCGACATAGTGGTCACGAACCACGCGCTTATGTTCTGCGATATGATGGCCGACCGGGCGATACTTCCGCCTATACGCCATTGGGTCGTTGACGAGGCGCACGACGCGGAGGAAGAGGCGCGCTCGCAGATGAGCCTTACTGTGGACAGGCGCAGCGTCAACGCGGCGTTGGACGGCCTGTTGCACTCGGGCGGGGTGCTGTCCACGCTTAAGAAGATGGCGCTTGGGCTTGACGGCGGTACGCTGCTGGTGGGCCTTATAAGCAAAGCGCAGGAGGACGCCGCCGCTATAGACGCCGTGGCGACGTCTTTCTTCTCGTACGTAAAAGAACTGGCCGACGCCGATAACGGAGGGTACAACCGCATGACGTTATGGCTGGGCCCCCAGGTGCGCGCCAGCGAGACATGGGGCCAGGTAGCTTCGTGTGGCATCGCCCTTACGAAGCGCCTGGAGGAGCTTTGGAAGAACTCGAAAGATATCATGAACACATGCTCGCAATATAGCGAGCTAGCAGAACAGATGGGCGACCTTACCGGTTGTGTCGGGCAACTTAGAAGCGCCCTTGACGCGCTTGTCATAATACTTGACGGCGAGGACAAAGATTACGTTACATACGCAGACGTTGACAAGCGCGACAACATAAAAAGCGACAAGCTGGTGGCCTCGCGCGTTGACGTGGGCGGCGAGCTGGACGAGATGTTCTATGAGGAGATGGCCAGTGTCGTGTTCACGTCCGCGACGCTTACCACCAAGGGTGGTGGCGATAGCTACGCGCAGGCAAACGCCGACGCTTCGTTTGATTACTTCGCGCGGGCAGTGGGCCTTGACCGCCTGTCGCGTATGCGATGGAAGGCCCTGTCGCTGACGTCAGGGTACGACTACGACAACAACATGACGGTATACCTTCCAAGTGACATATGCACGCCGCAGGACCGTGGCTACGTGAAAGACCTTGAAGAGATGCTGTATAAAGTCCACGTCGCAATGGGTGGAAGCGTGCTGACTTTATTCACGAACCGCAGGCAAATGGAAGAAGTGCACGCCGCGCTTGAGCCGCGTCTTAAAGAACGTGGAATAGAACTAAGATGCCAGCGCGGCAACAAGGCAAACGCGCAGCTTAGGAATGCGTTTTTAGAGAACAAGAGCCTAAGTTTGTTCGCCACGAAATCGTTTTGGGAGGGTTTCGACGCGCCGGGTGACACCTTGCGCGCGGTCGTGATATGCAAGCTGCCGTTCGCGAACCCTGGCAATCCGCTGCAAAAGGAACGCGAACTAAGGGAGGGACGCTCGGCGTGGAAACGCTACGTGCTGCCTGATGCCGTCATCGCGCTTAAGCAGGCCGCCGGCAGGCTCATTCGTACGTCCACAGACAGAGGTTGTCTGGTACTTGCCGATACGCGCCTGCAAACCAAGTGGTACGGCGGCGAGTTCTTAAACGCGTTACCAACACGGGCACACCACGTTTTGACGATTGATGATATGGTTAAGGACATGGCCAGGTTTAAGGAGGACCTATCATGAACATATTGGTAGTTGGAAGCGGCGGCCGCGAGCATGCTATAGTGCATTCGCTTTGCGCGTCCGACGAAAGCGGGCAGATATTCGTTGCCCCGGGAAACGGCGGTACGGCAGGTGAGGCCAAAGCGGAAAACGTTCCGGCCGGATCACTTGACGTCTCTAACGCGGCGGATGTTGTCACATTCGCACAAGAACATGATATCAAGCTAGTAGTAATAGGCCCGGAGGCACCGCTTGTGGCCGGCGTGGCGGACGCCGTGCGTGACGCGCATATAGCGTGTTTTGGCCCGGGCGCGCGTGGCGCGCAGCTGGAGGGGTCCAAGCTGTTCTCAAAGGAGTTAATGACCGCGCATGGTATACCCACCGCGGCATATGGTTCTTTTACCGATAAGGACTCCGCGCTTGCGTATGTTGCCAAGCAGGGCGCTCCCATAGTCATAAAGGCGGACGGGCTTGCCGGGGGCAAGGGCGTTACGGTAGCTGCGACCACAGACGAGGCGACGCGCGCGGTAGAGGAGTGTTTCGCCGGGCGATTTGGAGACGCGGGCACGACGGTTGTCATAGAGGAATGCCTTAGCGGCGCTGAGTGCTCGCTTCTTGCGTTCACAGACGGCGACACCGTGTTGCCTATGGTCCCAGCGCAGGACCACAAACGCGCGTATGACGGCGACAAAGGGCCCAACACCGGCGGCATGGGGGCGTATTCTCCGGTGCCCATAGTGTCAGAGAGCGAATACGATAGCATGATAGCTATCATGGAGCAAACCGTACGGGCCCTTAACGACGAGGGCATAGACTACCGTGGCGTGCTTTATGGCGGGTTCATGCTTACAGAAGACGGGCCGAAGGTGCTTGAGTTCAACGTGCGCTTCGGTGACCCGGAGTGCCAGGTGGTCCTGCCACGCCTTAAGACGGACCTGCTTCGTGTGATGTGCGCGACCGCGAACGGCACGCTTGGCGATATAGAACTGGAATGGTACGATGACTACGCCATAACCGTGGTACTGGCAAGCGCCGGGTATCCTGGTAGCTATGACACGGGTAAGCCCATTAGCGGGATAAACGACGCGGAGGCGCTTGGGAACGTGACGGTATACCATGCCGGCACGAAGGCAGAAGACGGCGTAGTGCTAACGGACGGAGGCCGCGTGCTGGACGTGACGGCGCTTGGTCCCACGTTTGCGGCCGCGCGTGACAAGGCGTATAAGGCCATCGACTTAATAGACTTCGACGGTAAACAATATCGCAGCGACATAGGGCACTTAGCTGAATAGTAGCTACGTCATTCCGGGCCGGGTTTGTAGGCGGCTTTGCCGCCGTCAAGCAAACGCGTGACCCGGAATCCACATAAACGCGTTGGCGGGCGGGGCCTTTGGCCCCCCCCCCGGCAACCCG
>JAISJA010000073.1 GCA_031261765.1 Coriobacteriales bacterium
AAGGCGAGGGCAAATGGGAGCAGATTCCGTGGGAACAGGCGATATCAGAGATCGCCGATAAGCTCAACGAGATAAAGAAGGAGAGCGGAGCGGAGGCGGTTGCGACCGCGGCCGGCACGCTACGCACCGACGACTGGGCACGTCGTCGCTTCATGAACTTCTTCGGTTCTCCAAATGGTTTCCATAACGCGCTTCTGTGCTGGATACCCACCTTCATGGTGGAGACGGCCGTTAGCGGCTGGAGCCCGTTCGAGACGGACCTTGGCACAAGCAAGTGCGTCATACTTTGGGGCTTCAACCCCGGTGCCAGCGCCATGCCCGGTATGCGAGGCTATACTGACCTCCGCAAAGGCGGCATGAAGGTCATAGTCGTCGATCCACGTTATTCAGAGACGGCGGCGCACGCCGACCTTTGGCTCCCGCTTCGTCCGGGTTCCGACACGGCTTTGGCGCTTGCCATGATAAACGTGGTTATCAACGAGAACCTATATGATGCCAGCTTCATAGACTGGTGCGTAGGCTTTGATGAGCTCGTGGAACACATCCAACAGTACACGCCTGAGTGGGCGGCCGAGCAGACATGGCTTACGCCGGACCAGATACGTGAAGCGGCGCGTATGTACGCGACTAACACGCCGTCCAACATACAGTGGGGCTGCACGGCAGACCAGCTTGGCAAGACGTCCGGAGCCGGTATGCAAGCCCGCGCCATACTACGCGCGATATGCGGCAACCTTGACCGTCCCGGCGGTGACCTTATCCCCGGGCCATCACAGGATTTCGTAACCGACGAGGAGATGGAGGCCAACGACTGGCTTCCGGAAGAGCAGAAGGCGAAGCAAATAGGCTCCGACCATTACAAGCTCACCAGCTGGCCTGGTTACGGCATGATCCGCGAGGTCACGAAAGAGGTTTGGGGCAAGGCTCCTACGGCCGAGTGGATGTGCGAGGCACATGGCCCGTCTGTGTTCAAGGCCATACTTACCGGGGATCCGTATCAGGTTCGCGCGCTTATAGTAGCGGCGACTAACCCCGTTAACTCGTACGGCGACTCCAAGATGACGCTCGCGGCGCTTAAGGCCGTGGAGTTCATGGTCGTATGCGAGTACTGGATGACGCCGGCTGCCGTTTACGCGGACTACGTGATGCCTATCGCCGGAGCGCTTGAGCGCCCGATAATCCATAACAACTATGGCGTTACAGATAGCATGATAGCGTCACAACGTGCTATACAACCACTATACGAGCGTCGTACCGACTACGACTTCTGGCATGACCTCGCGCTTGCGACAGGCCAGCCAAAAGAGCAGTGGCCGTGGGACACGTTGGAAGACGCGTTCTACTACATAACTTATCCGCTTAACGAGAAGGGCTATACGCACGGCTCATATGACGAGTTCGTGGAGCGCTATCGCATGTATTATCCGCCGCTTAAGTACTATAAGTACGGTGAGCTTGGTGGTTTCGCGACGCCTTCGCGCCGTGTTGAGCTTAAGAGCTCCATATTAAGCGACCTTGGCTATCCGGCGCTTCCAACGTGGATAGGCCCCGCGGAAAACGAAGTGGACGACCCGGAGGTCGCGAAGGAATACCCGCTTGTGTTAACGACCGGCGGCGGCTTCATGCCTTATCACCATTCCGAGCAGTTCAATATAGAGAGCGTCCGTTTCCTGTCGCCTGACCCGTATTTCACGATCAATCCGGAGACCGCGGTTAAGCTTGGTATAGAAGACGGCGACTGGTGCTACATAGAGACGCGCCGTGGGCGTATACGCCAGCGTGCGAACGTCGAGCCCAGCGTGGACCCGCGCGTCATATACGCGCAGCGCGGCTGGTGGTATCCTGAAGGCGAGGGTTACAACGTGGACGAGCCGTTTGGCTGCCTTACGTCCAACGTGAACGTGCTCACGTCTACGGACGCCGAGCATTGCGACCCGATAGGCGGCAGCTGGGCCAACCGTGGCTTGCTCTGCCGCGTGTATAAAGTAGGCGCCTGGGATAAGACCGAGACGCAGTTCTCGATACCCGGCTCTTCAAGTGAGCCCGGTGTCACGGTAAAGCCGTCAGACCAACCGATGGCGTATGAAGTAACGCAGGCGAATGCTGCCGCGAACGCCCAACAGGGCGACGCGACGCCTGCAGACGCTGAGGGAGGGGAGGCATAATGACACGTTACGCGATGGTAATAGACAAACGCCGTTGCATAGGTTGCCAGTCTTGTACGGTGGCATGCCGTACCTGGAACGATTTGCCAATGGACATAATATATAACCCGGTAGTGGGCGAAGGCGTGGTTGGCAAATGGCCAAACGTGCACCAGACGTTCACTCCGCTGCTTTGTATGCATTGCGACAACCCGCCTTGCACGATATGCTGCCCCTGCAACGCGTCGATGCAAGACGATGACGGTATAGTTTGGGTGGACAGCACTAAATGCATGGGTTGCAAGGTATGCGTGAACACGTGCCCGTACGGTGCGCGCGACACCACTGCCTTAGGCGACGGCTATGTGCGTAAATGCACTTTCTGCATGGAGCGCGTGCGTACGGCGAAGCTGCCTGACGACCAGAAGCCCGAGGGCTGGAAGCCCGAAGACGCCATGCCGTATTGCGTGAACACGTGCCATCAGAAGGCGCGTATATTCGGCGATTTGGACGACCCGGACTCTGAGGTTTCCAAGCTTATTAACGAACAAGTCACAGAGCGTATCTTCCCAGAGCTGGGAACGGATCCGCAGATATACTACATTCCGGATTTGGGAGGTGTACACTAATGGCTCATCAGATGCACCCCAATAAATTAACTAAGCATTATTGGGTTTGGCCCATAGCATGGTACCTGTTCTTGGGCGGCCTGGGAGGCGGTATGCTGTTCTGCGTAGGCATCCTGGACTTCGTGTTCATGAACATGTTTGGCATGGACATTGGCTACGTTACGGCGCTTGGCGTCTTCATTGGCGTCGTTGCGCTTGGCGTTGGCTCGTTCCTTCTTATATTCGAGCTTGGCCAATGGAAGAACTTCATACGCGTGTGGCTTTCAGCTACCGCAATCATAAAGTGGGGAGCCACGCTGCTAGTGCTTGCCATGGTATGCGGCTTCGTGAACTTCCTGTTCTACCTGCCGCCCGAATGGAACCTGTTCTGGTATCCGTGGACGTGGTTACGCAACGTCTGCTGTGCCGGCATGATGTTCTTTGGCATATGCGTCGTTGTATATACGGGCGTTTTGCTCTCTACGATGAAACCCAAGTCATTCTGGAACACACCGGCGTTGCCCGTACTGTTCACGGTAAGCGGCCTTTCCACGGCTACGGCCCTGTTGGCCATACTTGCTGGCCTGTGGCCTGGCTATGACTATTTCTCCGCATACCTTGGCTCTGCCATAACGCAGATGTACGGCGCGTCATATATACCGCTTGTGTTCTCCTCATATGTGGAGACCGTTACAGAGGTGCTGCACATAGCCGATAGCATTTTGGTGCTTATGGAGATAGTCGTGCTGTTGCTGTTCGTTTTGGGGCAGCGTGCCGCCGGCAATACGACGGCGAAGGCCGTCGCGAAGAAATGGCTTACGGGTTCTTTCGCAGGACTTTACTGGGTAGGCATGATAGTGATAGGCACTGCCGGTCCGTTTCTGCTGTATCGCATAGGTGGTATAGCGGCAAGCGCCATAGCGCCTGTTTGCGTCCTGGCCGCCGGTGTGCTGCTGCGATTCCTGGTCGTCTATTCTGACCAGCGCAGGCCCATACCGGGCGAGGAGCGTTATTACTCGCGCATCGCTCATGGTGACGAGCAGTTCCTGCAACCTTGGAAAACGCCGTACTAAGGAGTATTAAACGTCATTGCGGGCCGCGTTCGTAGGCGGCGTAGCCGCCGTTAAACGAACGCGCGACCCGCAATCTGCTACGTTGCTAAGGCATACGCTCACTTTATTTAAAGGAATCGTGCGTTAAGGAAGGCCCCGTTGCGATGTGCAGCGGGGCCTTTCTATTGTTGCGTATTACTGTATGTTTTTATATGTCTACAAAGTCCCTACAAAAGTCTCTAAGTTTATGTTAATATAAATGTTAATGAATGACTTTATTGATCAATTCATAGAAAACTTTTAAATCATTCTGGTAGTCATGCTGTGTAACTAAGGTGTGGGTGGCGCTGAGGGTTTGTCCAGCTTTATTTGTATCTATTGGGGACTTCTATCATACCGCCTTTGCTCATTTTCTTGGGTGCTATTAAAGCGTAGAAAAAACGAGAGTGGAGGGAATTATGGATTTTAAGCATTACAGCTATGTTAGCATTCAAGATCCTGCGTGTACGAACGTTTGTAGCATCGCAGCCTCAAGGCATAAACCAGGCAAATCTAAAACTGTAATTAGTGTTATTTGCGCTTTGTTGATGGTTTGCGCGCTCGTGCCAATATTTGCCAGCACCACACAAAATGCGTTCGCTGACGGAGAGACTTGGTACGGATTCGATGCATTTTATGTGAGCCCGGGATCCAGTACAACTACATTTGGAAATTTGAGCTCTGAAGATTACGGCGCACACAGCCTATGGCCAACGACTCCTACAAATGATCTCGTGCTGCCAGATATAACGATTTATCAGCAAGATGGCGATAATGACTCAAACCCGGCGGATTTTGTCAATAACCTTGATGGCACGATTGAATTCGGAACATGGAACGGTTCTGATCCAAGCACTGAAGTCTTTGGCAACCCAACTTCATTTTACTTCGTTGAGGCAACGGACGGAACTGTGAGGGCGCAGACGTCAGGCGGATGCATTCCCACTTTATCAGGTTTTGGGGAAGGCGCTTTGCCATGCGTAAGGATAGCTTTCAAAGCTACCGCTAATGTTGCTTGCGAACACGCTAAAGTTGAATTCTACTTGTATGATCTTGGTTACACTGGAACGGCCGGACAAGGTACGCCCGCAAACGCTGATATAGACACTGCTATTGCTAGCATGGGAGGTGTGACGTATAGTAGCACGGACTTGGTCATAGGGCCAAACCCAGTAACCGTTAACGCGCCAGACTTCAGCATGACGGCGCCAGCCCAAGGGGTGTCGCCTTCGGCTACGTCTGATACAGAGACCGTTACGTTGGACATGCAAAATGACACGGTAAACCCTGCTGATAACGTAATTATGCGACTGACGGGCACGGATGCTGCAGACTTCGAGAGCACTGACCCCATAGGTGTGGCACAGTTTGGAACTGCCACGGCGGCGGGCAACACATATGCGATTCGATTCCAATCCGTATATGATCCAGTTTATGATGAGAATATGGTAGACGCCCAGGCGCGTCTTCTAAATTCTGGCTACACTTCTATGACCGATTACGCCGCAGGATCATCATTTGGTGCGTTGCCTACGATTGATAACGAAAGTTCAGGCGGCTACATAACAATTACCATACAAGCTACAAGTGCACTTGCCGGCGAGAGCACTACTTATGAGGTAGAAGTTGACAACGCTAATGCTGTGTCTGTTCCCGGGGCTCGCAACAGATTTGTTGGCTCAGATACAGGCAATATAGACGTGCAAGGAACGCCAGCGCCATCTGCTACTATTAACGTTCCGGATGCGATTAATGTATCCAGTACATCAGATCCAGAGAGATATGTATATTTCAGCAACGTACAGAACATTTCAGGCGACGTTACAATTGCTGTGCAACTGAGTAATCCGTCAAATACGAGTTTGCAGGATATCGCGAACTCCATGACCGGTACTGTGCAGTATGGCTCATACGACGGAACGACGTTCACGCCGCAAAGTTCTTCGGGCCTTTACAATATGACTTTCAATTCTGATGGCACGGTAACTTTTTCAGACAATGCCGGTTCGTATAGCTCGCTTAATGTTGGCATATTACAGGACGATGACGCTGCAGAAATTGTGCTTAATACGTCAAATAAAAGCCTTGCCGGTTCATCTGTTGATTACACAGTAACCGCAACGGATGCTTCTTCTAGTACGCAGTTTTCTACAGCTAGTGGCGTTATAAACGTGATTCCATCTATTGAATCCATGAACAATACAGACGTTAATCTTGTATCCGGGGTTCCGTATAACAGTTCAACGGGTGATAAGATCGTTGACATTGATATGGACAATGGCTCTGCCGCACAGAACGGCAAGATGGATATAGGGATTTATAACCAGGCGTTTATCGGCAAGCTTACAGGTACCATGGTAGTCGGTAACGCGGAGGGGTCAGACACATATTATTTTAAAGTAGTAGCGGG
>JAISJA010000003.1 GCA_031261765.1 Coriobacteriales bacterium
CTTCCATATTCGTTAATCCTTGTTTTTACGTACTACTGTTATAATAACCCAAGTATGTCTTTTATCTCAGGAAAATATACGCCGACTATAGCCGTGCTTATCCCATGTTATAACGAACAACAGACCATAGCAAAGGTAGTCGACGACTTCGCGCGTGAGCTTCCGGACGCGGCCATATACGTTTATGATAACAACTCCACCGACGACACCGCGCAAATAGCCAGTCAGCATGGCGCCATAGTGCGCCACGAGACGCGTCAGGGCAAGGGCAACGTCATGCGCCAGATGTTCCGTGATATAGACGCTGACTATTACGTGCTGGTCGACGGCGACGATACCTACCCGGCCTTGGCCGTGCACGCCTTGCTGGTGCCGCTTATGTCAGGTGATGCCGATATGACTGTGGGCGATAGGTTGTCTAACGGCAGTTATACCGTAGAGAACAAGCGCGAGTTCCATAATTTTGGCAACAACCTGGTAAGCAAGATGATAAACCTGCTGTACCATTGCAAAGTGGCGGACCCCATGAGCGGCTACCGCGCTTTCACGAAGACGTTCGTTAAATGCTTTCCGATACTGGCACAGGGTTTCGAGATAGAGACATCGCTTACCATACACAGTGTCGATAAGAACTGGCGCATGGTGGAGGTACCCATAGACTATCGTGACAGGCCGGCCGGTTCGTTCTCGAAATTAAGCACGTTCCGTGACGGTTTCCGCGTGCTTAGGACGATAATGTCTTTGTTCAAGGACTACAAACCGCTAAGATTCTTTGCCGTCGTAGGGCTGATCTTGGTGGTTATAGGGCTCATATTGGGCATAAGCGTGGCTATAGAGTTCTTCCAAACGGGATACGTGCAGCGCTTCCCAACGCTGTTCGTGGCCATTGGGCTTATATTGTGTGGACTTCTAAGTGTGTCGGTGGGACTTATATTGGACACGGTGGTTAAGAACGGCCGCAACCAATATGAGCTTGATGTGATGAGGGTGTATGACGAAGATAGGTAAGAACGAGAACGGTGGCGTTGGCGCAGAAGGCCAGAAACAAGGTCTGTTCCAGAAGCTCTTTGCCCAGGTGGTGAAGTTTGGCATAGTAGGCGTGATAGCCTTCGTGATAGACTACGGGCTGTTCCTTATCTTACGTGGCGTGTTCGGCTACCTTGGTATGCCGGACCCATGGCACTATCTTATTGCTAACCTAATATCATTTAGTGTTTCTGTGATATTTAACTATATTGCTAGCATGCGATATGTGTTCGTGCACAAAGAGGATATGAGCCGCCGCAAGGAGTTCATAATATTCGTGGTGCTGTCTGTCATAGGCCTTGGGTTAAACGAGCTTATCCTATGGTTTGGCGCCGCCATATTGGGTATATGGTCCGCCATCGCGAAGCTCATAGCCACCGTGCTTGTAATGGTGTTCAACTTTGTTACGCGCAAGAAGTTCCTGGATGCAAGTTAGATGTACATTGTGTGTTTTGTGTGTAAGAGGCGTGTAAATAGCTGTATATTTAGCAAGTAAGCAAGCAAGACAAACATTACAGAAAGGATTATTATGGCAGCATTCGCGGACCCGTTCGCCGGGGCAAACCACACGCAGGAATTCGACGATCACGATCTTATCCAAGCTATTCGCATGGACATAGCAAGTGAGCTGGAGGCTATGTTCTTGTATGACTCGCACGCACGCCTTGCGAAAGACCCGGTCGTGCGCAAGACGTTAAGCGAGATACGCGACGAGGAGCGCGAGCACATGGGTGAGCTTATAGCTTGCCTTCGCCACCTCTCGCCAGAAGAGACCGACCTTATGCTTGAGGGCCAGGGCGAGGTCATGGAGAAGGCCGAGGAGCTTGGCGTCGACTTCCAGGCGCTGGGAGTAAAATGACGCTTTTATCGTTGAACATAATATGCGGGCACGCCGGCGTCGGCAAGACCAACTTCGCGTTGAACCTTGCCGTGGCGGCGCCCGCGTGCTCCACCATAGTGGACCTGGACGTAGTGAACCCGTATTTTCGCACGTCTGACAACGCCGCGTTTCTAAACGAGCATAACGTGAAGATGCTAGGGCCGGTGTTCGGCGGCTCTTCCGGTGACGCTCCGTCTTTAATGCCGGGGATAAACACGGCGATTCAAGAAGCGACGCGCGACTGTCCGGTGATAGTTGACGTAGGCGGCGACCCGGACGGTGCCAAAGCGCTGGCCAGGTTCAAGCCGGACGTGCTAAAACAGGAAGACAGACAGGTCATATACGTGGTCAACTTCAGACGTCCGGAGACCGCTACCGTAGACGACAACATCATGATGATGCGCATGATAGAGGGCGTGTCAGGCGTGTCTGTAACGTCTATATTCAGCAATACGAACCTTGGCGCCTCGACCGACGAAGCCATTGTGGCCGAGGGCGATAAACTTGCGGCTGAGCTTGCCGACGCGACGGGCCTTCCGCTTTTCGACTTTGACGTGAGGCGCATAGTTAAGACCATATGGGAATAGCGCTCATAGGTGTATGGCGCTTCACGCTCGCATGCGCAACGCATTTTATACGAAGCAGCTGCGGAACTCGACACTTCGTGTCTCGGACAGTCCTCGCTCCCTCTTCGCATAAAATGCGTTGCTGCTCACGACGGCGCTGCCATACACCTATTCGCGTGGTATAAAAAAACGGGGCGCCTCATATCACGCTTGTTGCTGCTCACGAAGTCGCCTTAATACGTACATTCGCGCTGGATAAAGAACGTTGGGCGCTCATAGGTGTATGGCGCTTCACGTTCGCATGCGCGCGGTATAAAGGACTTTAGCGGGTATGCGCGGGCTGTTTGCCCCAGTAAAAGCGCAGGAAATGCTTTTTCTCGCGGCGCGCTTTCGTAGCGTCGTCTTGCTGCGCAATGGCCAGTTGCAGGCTGGCCATTGCTATCTCGGCCGCCGCGTCGGGTCGGCGCAGGTATTCCTCGTTTGCCAACATGGCCTTTAGCGCGGCCTTGTTGCGCGTAAGATAGCGTACGGCGTTGCCAAGCTCGCGCGACGTCTCTACGTGCATCGCCGCGCCAAGCGACGTCAGCAATTTCACGTTTGCCTTCTCTTGTCCATAGGCTCGGCCAACCAGCAGCATGGGAGTCTCCGTGCAAAGGCATTCCGTTACCGTAAGGCCGCCGGGTTTACATACTATGAAGTCAGACACGGACATAAGGCGCGCTATGTCGTCCGTGTATCCAAGCGCCATAGCGTTCTTAACGCCCTCCTCGTCAAAACGCTTACGCAGCTGCTGCATATAATTTGTGTCGCTGCCGGTAAGGAACAACATATAAAGGTCGTCTATGTCCTTAAGGTATTTAAGCGAAGCGTCCAGTATCTCGCGCATGCGCACGTATGGTTGCGGCAGGGTAGCGCCGGCCAGCACCAGCACTATGTTCTTGTCCTGAGGTATGTTCCACGTTTCTCGCACGTCATGTAAGTCGTATCCCTCTTTGAAGTCATGGCGCGCCGGTATGCCGGTAAGCACTATGCGGCTGTCGTCTACCTTGCGCGCGCGCAGGGTCTCTGCCATGGACTCAGTCGCCACGCAGAACAGGTCAGTGTATTTATGCGGCCACATGCCTTCTACTTCGTAGTCTGTGGGCACGCAAATTATGGGGAAGTCCTGATGCGTTATCATGCGCGCGCCAAGCGCCACGTTCGCGGCCGTTATATGTGTGCATACTATGGCCACGGGCTTCGTGTCCCTTACCCATTTAGTGAAAGCGGGGAACATAATGCGCGACCAAACCGTTCCACCGCCCCACAGAAAGCGGCCGGTCAGCCAATAGCGCCACGTCACGTCATATATTGGGCGGGTAGGGCCCGTGAACATGCTTGCCGTGTGGTTGCCGTCAAAATGTATGCGGCCAAAGTCCAGGATGTCGAACACCTTGACGTCCAGCTCGTTTATCGACATGGGAAACGGCATTTCGGGGTTATCCCTAAGGTGGCGCAGAGCGCCGGCTATAGCCTCGGCGGCGACTTTGTGCCCACTCCCCACGCTTGCATGTACTACCGCTATGGTCGGTTTTGGAATCGCACTGAGCGGTGACGCGTTATCTTCCATACTGATATTATAAATGAAGGGACGTTGTCGCGTACATAATGGCCGGGTTGCATATCTTCATGCATATTCTGCCGATAAACGCGCGCATCCCTTGAATATTATCAAGAAGGAGAAATTACTCATGTCGTTATCCATAGGTATAGTTGGTATGCCAAACGTTGGAAAGTCCACGTTATTCACCGCGCTTACGGACAAAGGAGGCCTGGCGGCGAACTATCCGTTTGCGACCATAGAGCCAAATGTGGGAGTGGTCCCGGTGCCTGACTCGCGCTTGCAGGCGCTTGCAGACATAGTGCACCCCGGTCGCATAGTACCGGCCACGGTGGAGTTCGTGGACATAGCCGGCCTGGTGAAAGGTGCAAGCGAAGGCGAGGGGCTTGGCAACCAGTTTTTGGCTAACATACGCGAGACGGACGCCATTATAGAGGTGCTGCGGTATTTCAGCGACGCTGACGTGACGCACGTTGACGGCGCGATTGACCCCACGCGCGACGCGGATACGATAAAGACTGAGCTTATATTGGCGGACCTTGGGACCATAGAGAAAGCGCTGCCGCGGCTTGAGAAGGAATCGAAGCACGGCGGGGCGGGCGGCAAAGAAGCTGCTAGCAAGCTAGCATTAGTTAAGTCCATGCAGGAGTGGATGAACGATGGTAACCGCGCCGCCACCTACGCCTTTGAAGACGACGAGGAACGCGAACTTATCTACGACCTGCACCTTATTACCATGAAGCCGCTGCTGTACGTGGCCAACGTTGACGAGGACGCGGTTGGCGCGGACGCGGCGCCGCTGGACCCGCCCAGCATAGACGGTATTGAGCCCATTGCAATAAGCGCTAAGATAGAGGCCGACATAGCGGAACTTCGCGAGAGCGACCCGGACGGCGCGGCCATGTTCCTGGCCGATTTAGGTTTGGAGGAAAGCGGGCTTGAGCGCCTGGCGCGCAGCGCGTACAAGCTGCTTGGCCTGCAGTCGTTCTTCACGGCCGGCGAGATGGAAGTTAAGGCGTGGACTGTGCCCATAGGCGCGCTTGCCCCACAGGCTGCGGGCGTGATACATACAGACTTCGAGAAGGGCTTCATTAAAGCCGAGACGGCGTCGTATGACGACTATGTTGAATACGGTGGAGAAGCACCGCTTCGCGCGGCTGGCAAGCTGCGCCAAGAGGGGAAGGACTACGTCGTGCAGGATGGCGACATAATGCATTTCAAGTTCAATAACTAGTGCGTGAATCGTCATCCTGCGAGCCGCATTGCGGCTGCGCAGGATCTTATCACTTACGTCATCCCGGCATCCCGCTTACGTCATCCCGGGCTTGACCCGGGATCCACGCACTCAATGCGCTAGTTGCGCTAGATGCGCCTTGGGCAGCCGGCGCTTCGCGCCGCTGCCTGGATTGCGGCTTTCGCCGCAATGACGTTGAAATGCTACGTCATTGCTATACCCCCATTACGTCATCCCGGGCTTGACCCGGGATCCACGCACTCAATGCGCTAGTTGCGTTAGATGCGCCAGATGAAGTCTTTCTCGGCTGAGTCCTGCGGCTGACTGAACTGCTGTTGCGGCTGCTGCGCGGGCTGTTCCATTTGCTGCGGCATTTGCTGTGCGGCGGGCGCCTGGCCCATTGCAGGTTGGCCGCCCATGGCCTGGCCTTGCTGGCCCTGTGCGAATTGCTGCATGTATGATTGCTGCGCCGGTTGTGTGGTCGGCTGCTGCATATACGATTGCGGAGGCATTTGCTGTCCCGCTCCTGGCTGCCCAACACCAGACGCGGAAAGCGATTGTTGCATGCGCTGTTGCGCTGACATTGGCTGTTGCGCTGACATGGGCTGCTGCGTTGACATTGCCTGTGGAGCTTGTTGCGGTGCCTGCCGCATTGATGGCTGCATCTGCTGCGGTGGCATTTGCTGGCGTGGTGCCTGTTGCGATTGCGGCTGCGACATAGCCGCGCTTGGCATGCCCGTTACGCCTTGCATGTTACCGGGTATGTGGGCCTGTGCGGCGGCGGCCTGCGCCTGCTGAGCGGCAGCGACTTGCGCTTGCGCCTGCTGAGCGGCGGCGGCCTGCGCTTGTTGTTGGGTATTCTGCATGGCAGCGGCTTGTTGCTGTGCCTGCGCCGCCATTGGGCCGGCCGACACGTTACGGCGCGGTATCTGTGGCTGCCTGGCGCGTTGCTTCCTTTGGCGTCTTGAGAGCTTCTCTTCTTTAGCTTGCTCGCGCCTTGCCGCGGCTGCCGCGTTTGACTGCTGTATGGCTTGTTCGGCCGTCATTTGCGTAGTGGCCGGTGCGGCTTGTTGCATTGGTGCGGGCGCAGTTGCCGGTGCGGCTTGCTGTGCGGGTGCTTGCTGTATTGGCTGCGCCGCCGGAGGCATTACGGCCGTGGGGTTCGTGGAAGCCATAGGAGCCGCCTGCATAGCGCTCGCGGGGGGCATTGCGACCCCGTTTTGTCGCATGGCGTCCTGCTCCTTCTCCAAACGTCTAAAGGCCTGGTGCAGCCCAAAACTCTCTTGCAGGGCCGTAAGCGCCAGGATAAGGAAAGCCACCAGCAACATGACGACTGCGGCGGCGTAGTTTATACCGCGTATGACTAAGTTGCAGATGGCGAGCACGCCTATAATGAGCGCTACCGCTTTCCCGATAATACTTATATAATAGTTAAAACTGGTTTTTCCGGTTCGTTTTTTGGTTGCCATGTTGTATCCTTACGCCCCGCTGTATCCTTACAATATGTCGTTCCGTACATTATACACCATTCCATGTAGGAGGTTAGAATATTTTAATGATTTCATCTTTGGATAAAATCGATGACGCTGCTGGCGCACACAACGACGAACGCGCCGACGGGCGTGTGCTGGTAGTGGACTTTGGCGCGCAATACGCGCAGCTTATCGCAAGGCGCGTGCGCGATTTGCACGTGTATAGCGAAATCATCTCCTACGATATGGACGACGATGGTTTCGCCGCGCTTAAGGCGAGGCCGCCAAAAGCTATTATATTGTCAGGTGGACCTGCTAGCGTTTACGCGGACGACGCACCGGAACTTGACAAACGTTTCTTAGAGCTTGGCGTACCGGTGCTGGGTTTTTGCTACGGTATGCAGGCCATGGCCGTAGCGCTTGGCGGTGACGTGCCACATACCGGCGTGGGCGAGTATGGACCCGCGGAGCTAAACCGCAGGGTGTTCAGTTGTGGCTGTCCGCAGCAGGGCGTGGACCCGTCGCTTATCGACACGCAACTTGACGGCCGCAACCAGAAATGCACGCCTTCCGCGCTGTTGGGCGACACGCCCATGAAGCAAACCGTGTGGATGAGCCATCGCGACAGCGTGTCACAGATGCCAAAGGGCTTCGTTTGCACGGCCAGCACGGAGACGACGCCTGTCGCCGCGATGGAATGTCCTTCTAAAAAGTTATATGCCACGCAGTTCCACCCGGAGGTCTCGCATACGCAATACGGCATGGACATGCTGGGGCATTTCTTGTTTGACATAGCGGGTTGTACGGAGAATTGGAGCATGGAGGGGCTGGCCGACCAGCTTGTGGCGCATTTGCGCGAACAGATTGGCGACAAGCGCGTGATACTTGGGCTTAGCGGCGGCGTGGATTCCAGCGTCGTTGCCGCGCTGCTCTCGCGGGCGATTGGCAAGAAACTTACGTGCGTGTTCGTGGACCACGGTATGTTGCGCAAAGACGAGGGCGCGCAGGTGCAAGAGGTGTTCACGAAGCAGTTTGACACGGATTTCGTGTACGTGCACGCAGGCGAGCGTATGTTAAAGCGCCTTGACGGCGTAAGCGACCCCGAGCAGAAACGCCACATAATAGGGGAGAGCTTCTGGAGGTTCTTCTTTGGCGAGGCGCAGAAGTTAGAAGAACGTACCGGTGAGAAGATAACGTACCTTGCGCAGGGAACCATATATCCGGACACCATAGAGAGCGGATCGGCCAAGGCGTCCAAAAGCGGCAAGGCGTCTACCATAAAGAGCCACCATAACCTTATACCGTTTCCTGAAGGCATACACTTTGACCTTATAGAGCCGCTGCGAAAGTTGTTCAAAGACGAGGTACGACGGTTGGGTTTGGCGCTTGGCCTGCCGGACTACCTTGTTTGGAGACAGCCTTTCCCGGGGCCCGGTCTTGCAGTGCGCATAATAGGTACCATTACTGCCGAGAAACTAGATATGCTGCGCGAGGCGGACGCCATAGTGCGGCAGGAGATAGACGCGTACAACGAGCAAGTGGCACGGGAGACCGGAGTGCGCGACAGCGAGCATAGCGCGTGGCAGTACTTCGCCGTGCTGCCGGATATTCGCAGCGTTGGCGTCATGGGAGACGAGCGCACGTACGCGCATCCTATTATAGTGCGTGCCGTTGAGTCAGAGGACGCTATGACGGCGGATTGGGCGAAGTTCAACGGTTCTACCGAGCCCGGGTTCGACTTCGCGAGCGTGATGTCACGTATATCCACACGTATAGTCGCCGAGGTAGACGGCGTTAACCGCGTCGCGTACGACATAACCTCCAAGCCGCCGGGGACTATTGAGTGGGAATAGCCTAAAGTGGCTAGCCACTTTGATGTTTGCGCTGGTAGATAGGTAAATTTTGAGGTGCTAGAAAAGCCGCTGATGAAAAAATGATGAAAAAGATTTTCGGGCGATGTATTTAGCCGCGTGATTAGTTCTCAAATAAATAGTAGTTAGGCAAAAGGGATGTTCGTTTAGGCGGGCATCCCTTTTTCGTGTCTACTGGGATTTTGGGCAACGGCTTGTTGCCCTATTTGTGCAAGCGGCGCTTGCACTTTTATTGAGGCAACTATTCGATATTTTCGAGTAGTTCAATTTAATATCCGCTTTCCCCGAAAGCCGTCTAGTTGAAAAACTGGGCGGCTTTTTCTATTGCTCTTTGAAAACCCACTAGCCCTTGAAGGGAGGTGATTTAGATGGAACTTGAAGTTTCCAGGGAAGTGACCCGCGTTAAGTTCAATGGCGTACATCCTTATGACGCGCCAGAGCTTGCAAGCCGTATGGTCGAGGTCTTTGACGACGAGTATGACGAAGACGAAGAAGACGAACTCGA
>JAISJA010000059.1 GCA_031261765.1 Coriobacteriales bacterium
GCAGCGCGCGACGGTTACGGCGACGCCACTAGAGGCGACAATATCGGCAACGGCAACGGCAACTTAGAAGTGGTGCTGGCAGACGACGACGCGCTTATATTAGAGGGCCTGGCTACTATATTAGGTGCACGCGATGATATTAGCATACTAGCAACCGCTAAAAACGGGGCACAGGCCGTGGACAGATGCCGCGAACTCAAACCGCAGGTGGCCGTTTTAGACATACGCATGCCCGTTATGGACGGCATACAAGCCGCCGGGATTATGCTCTCGGAGGGCCTATGCGCTCCGTTGCTGCTTACGACGTTCGACGAGCCCGACCTTATCTCACGCGCGCTTGACGTTGGCGCGCATGGTTACATACTTAAGTCGACTCCGCCCGAGCAGATATATTCCGCGATAGCGACGGTTGCCGGCGGCGGCACGGTGTTCGCGCCGGAGATAATAGACTTCATACGTGGGGCCGTACATATACCCGCGAACGACGTGTTCGCGCAACTTACCCAAAGGGAGCGTGATATAGTTGAGTTAATCGCGCATGGCCTGTCAAACGCGCAGATTGCCAACGAACTATGTCTGGCAGACGGCACCGTGCGTAATCATATATCCACAATATTATTGAAGTGCGGGTTAGAACACCGCACGCAGATTGCCGTAAGATACTATGCCGGCTGAACCAGCCAGGAAGGTAAGCGCTTATGTCACAGTCTAAGAAAAAGCAAAATAAAATGTCAGAACAAAAGAAGATGCAGGCGCAGCAGGAGGCCAAAAAACAGCGCAACAAGCGTATAGCTATTATCATCGTCGTGATAATAGTGGTTATAGTTGCCGCCGTCATAATAGGCGTGGCCATGGCAGGTATGGGTAACAACGTGGCTTCCAGTAGCACTTCTGCCGCGTCGCAAAGCGCCAGCAGCTCTTCTGCGAGCGCTAACGCCTCGTCCGCCAGCCAGGCTGCCAGCAGCTCCAGCGCTTCAGACAACCAGGCCAGCCAGATTGCGACTATAAACGTGCAGAACTTCGGCACGATAACCGTCCAGCTTGACAGCAAAGACGCACCTATCACCGTGGCTAATTTCGTTAAGCTCGCGAACCAGGGATTCTATAACGGGCTTACGTTCCATCGCATAGTGAAGGGATTCATGATACAGGGCGGCGACCCCAAAGGCGACGGCACAGGTGGGTCAGGGCAGACCATAAAGGGCGAGTTCTCGTCCAACGGTGTGAACAACACGCTTTCGCACGTACGCGGCACGATAAGTATGGCGCGCTCCAGCGACCCGGATTCCGCGTCCAGCCAGTTCTTCATATGCGACGCTGACGATTCATCGTCTCTGGACGGCAAATACGCCGCGTTCGGTACGGTGACAAGCGGCATGGACGTCGTGGACGCAATAGCCTCCACGCCCGTGACCACAAGTTCAAGCGGGGAGAAGAGCAAACCCGTGACGCCTGTGGTCATAACGTCTATCACAATATCTAACGGTTAATGCTTGCAAAGAGACGATAGGATAGTTAAGGAATTATATGAAGACGATAGCGGTAATAGACGGCAACTCGCTTATGCACAGGGCGTATCACGCCGTGCCGCCAACCATGAACGCGCCTGACGGCACACCAACCAACGCTTGCTTTGGGTTTCTGTCCATGATGATAAAGATGGCGGAGGACTTCAAGCCGGACGGCATAATATGCGCGTTCGACGCCGGCATACCTGAGTTCAGGTTAAAGACCATTGAGCAGTACAAGGCGCAGCGCCCGCATATGGACGACGAGCTGCGCGTGCAGTTCCCGGTTATGGAGGACCTTCTGGACTCGCTTAAGATACCCGTCGTGAAGATAGAGAGCTGGGAAGGCGACGACATACTGGGCACCGTTGCCGCGGCAGACGAGGCTGAAGGCGATATACAGACGCTTTTAGTCACCGGCGATAAAGACGCGCTGCAGCTGGTAAGCGACACGACTAAAGTAGTGAACACGCGCAAGGGTATGACGGACGTCATTGTGTATGACCGTGACGGTGTTTACGACAAGTGGGGAGTATATCCCGAACTTGTGCCCGACTATCTTGGTCTTATGGGCGACAGCTCTGACAACATACCCGGAGTTCCGGGCGTTGGCCCTAAGACAGCTACAAAGCTATTACAGCAATATGATAGCATGGAGGACGTCTTGGCCCACGCAGGCGATATAAAGGGCAAATTGGGCGAGAACATACGTAACAACGTGGAACAGGCCCGCGCGTCGCGCGAGGTCGCGACGATAATACGCGACGTGCCGCTTGACCTGGACGTAGAATCGGTGGCGTGGCCGGCGTTCGACGCGGAGGGTCTGCGCCGCACTTTCGAGCGCTACGGGTTCTTCTCGCACATGAAGAAGATACTTAAGCTTGCCGGTTTGGGAAGCGCCGGTGATAACGCCGCGCCGCAAAGAGACGGCAAGCGCGCCGCGATATCCGGGGCCCGGGGCACTGACGATGACGAAGGCGTAATAGGCACGGTACAGTCCCAGATGCACTTCGTTACTGAGACGGAGCTGCCAAGCGGGATGATAGCGACAAACGACGCCAAGGCATACATAAAAAGCCATCCCGGTATAGACGCGTCAAAGTTGTTCGATACGAGTATAGCCGCATATCTGCTTAACTCGGTGAACCCGCCAGAGGATATGGAAGCGCCTGAGCTTATGGCCGCGTTGAAAGCCGATGGCTCTTACGACTTGTTCAACGATATAGAGATGCCGCTTGTGCCGGTGCTCGCACAAATGGAGCAGACCGGCGTGCGCGTTGACCCAGACGTGCTGTCTGCTATAGATAGCACGCTAGCAGATACCATTGATAGCTTGAAAACACAGGCATATGAGCATGCCGGCGCTGAGTTCAATCTGGATTCGCCAAAACAGGTAGGCGAGGTACTGTTCGAGAAACTGCAGCTTCCAGCTGGCAAGAAAACCAAGGGCAAGACGGGTTACTCCACCGCGGCATCTGTGTTAAAGGAACTTGAGCCGTTGCATCCCATGCCGGGCATAATACTTGAATACCGCGAACTTGCGAAGTTGAAGTCCACGTATCTTGACGCACTGCCAAAGCTCATAGCCAAAGACGGGCACATACATACCACGTTCCACCAGACCGTTACGGCCACCGGCAGGTTGTCGTCATCTGACCCGAATTTGCAGAATATTCCCGTACGCACGGACCTTGGCCGCGAGATACGCACGGCATTCGTAGCCGACGCCGGCGCGCTTGACGTATCAGGTAATCGTCATTCTGCGAACGCCGCAGGCGTTGCGCAGAATCTCATCCAGGACGATTCAAATTCTGCCGCTGACAAAGTCGACAAACCGGCAGCGATATTCCTCTCAGCGGATTATTCGCAGATAGAGCTACGGCTGTTGGCGCACCTTTCCGGCGACGAGAACCTCATAGCCGCGTTCAAGAGCGGCGAGG
Organism: Coriobacteriales bacterium; assembly: GCA_031261765.1. Next base: position 3,449 of record JAISJA010000059.1, read on the forward strand.
ACTTCCACGCGGAGACCGCCGCGCGTGTGTTTGGCGTACCGGTAGCGGACGTCACGTCACAGATGCGCTCGCGTGCGAAGGCCGTTAACTTTGGCATAGTATACGGGCAGCAGGCGTTTGGCCTTTCGCAGTCGCTGAAGATAGGCTTTGGCGAGGCACAGGAGATGATAGATAGCTATTACAGGGCATACCCGCAGGTTAGAAGCTATCTTGATAGCATAGTAGCAGACGCGCACGTTAACGGCTATGCTACCACGATGTTCGGACGCAAGCGGCACATACCCGAACTTAACGCTAAGAACGCTACACAACGCTCTTTTGGCGAGCGCGCGGCTATGAACCATCCAATGCAGGGGAGCGCGGCAGACATAATAAAGATGGCGATGATAGATGTCGCGCGGCGCTTGCGTGATGACGGGCTCAAATCGCAGATGGTGCTGCAGGTGCACGACGAGATAGACTTCAACTGCGCGGCAGACGAGGCCGACGCTCTGGGCGCTATGGTGAAAGACGCCATGGAGCATATAGTGGAGCTTAAGGTTCCGCTTATCGCGGACGTGTCCACGGGCGCAAACTGGGCCGAAGCCCATTAAGACGCGCTGGTATCGTAACGGGTTTTCTCATGTCTAACTTGCAGGACATAAAAGACCAGGTGGCCGCCGTGCCGATGTCGCCGGGCGTCTATATCTGGAAGGACGCCAAAGGCGAGGTGCTGTACGTTGGCAAGGCCAAGCAACTTCGTGCGCGCATGCGGCAGTATGTGACCATGCAGGACTCGCGCGCCATGATACCAATGCTCATGCAGCAGGTCGCGAGTTTCGAGTACATAGTGGTCGAAAGCGAACATGAGTCGCTGATACTGGAGAAGAACCTCATAAACCAATACAGCCCGCCGTTCAACGTGGACTTCAAGGATGACAAGAGCTATCCGTACATAGCGTTGACGAAAGGCGACGTCTTCCCGGCGCTCAAGTACACGCGTGAGAAGCCACGCCAGGACACGCGGTATTTTGGCCCGTATACCGACGCACGCGCGGCACGCGAGACCATAGACATAGCCCGTCGCGTAGTGCCTATATGTACTACCAACTGCGTAGAGTGGAAACGCCTGAAGAGGTGGTTAGACAGGGAGGGTTCCGCAGACGCGCTCGCACCCGCTCGTCTCGAAACATCGGAGCAGCTGCGGAACTCGCCGCTACGCGGCTCGAACAGTCCTCGCTTTCGCTCGCGCCTCCATTGGCTCCATTCGCAGAAACTAGCTCGCAAGACGCGTTTGGAGAAACACTA
>JAISJA010000086.1 GCA_031261765.1 Coriobacteriales bacterium
CCGCTTTTATAAATCATGCTGCGCTCGCTGTAATAATGGCCACAAAGCTCATGGTACATATCGGCAAGCCATTTTACCTCTTCGTCCACGTATGGGTCGTCGTTGCCATAATGTGGAACCTCGGCTATTATGCGCTCGCGCAGTTGCTCATGGCCCTCCCAGTTGTCCATGACGGCGTCGTAGAGCTCCTTTAACGTGCAATCGTCATGGTCGACGCACATGTATTTGATAGTGGACAGTGAGTCTGCCACCGTTCCTATACCGGTCATCGTGCCGCCATATGAGTTGTAACGGGCACCGCCGTCCATGACGTCTTTGCCGTTCTCCATGCAGTCCGCCTGCCCAAGCGATATGGCCGCGAGCGGCGCGCGGCGGCGCATGAAGTACTCGACGTAGTTCTTGTAGGACACTATATAGTCCATGCAATGCTTTATCATCTGCTTTACTGCTTCGCGTATCTCGTCCATGGACTTCATGTCATAAAGGAAACCGGTATGCAGCTTTGACTGCGTGCCGTTCATCGGGTTCTTGCCATCGTTTATGGCCATCGTGAATATGGCGTTGAACCATATAGACGCGAACGGCGGTATACCGTTGGGCTCCGGCCAATCCATGCCACAGCCCACGAACTCCTGGCAACCTATTACGCCGTAGTTGCGCGCGTCCTCAAGTGTGAACCCAAGTTCCTTTTGCAGGGCGGGAATCACTACCTCGTCGTTTTGGAACAGCGGAAGGCCGCCAACGCGACGGGAGGTCGCCAGCGCGCAATCCCAGAGCTTGTCCGGCGTGCCCTTATGCGTACGGAAAGATATGGACGGATCATGCATGCTCAAACGGCCGATCGTCTCTAAGACCATATACGTCATATGGTTGGACGCGTCGGTGCCGTCAGGTTTGACTCCGCCTATAGTGGTGTGCTGGTATGTGTTGCCGGCACCAGTTATGTTCGTGACTATCTTAGCGGCGGCGTTGTAGAAACAGTTGGACTTCAAGAAGAAGCAGTCCACCATTTCCTGCGCTTGCTCTATGGTAAGCGAGCCGTCGGCCAGCTGGCGCTCAAGGAACTTGCCCGCATACTGGTCCACGCGGCCAAGCGCCAGTGCCGGCTCTTTGGCCTCGGCGTATATCACAAGGTGGTACATAAGCGCGGCCTGCAGCGCTTCCCAGAAGTCGCGCGCGGGGTTCTCTGATATCCAGTCGAGCCCGTCGGCCATTTTATGCAGCTCTTCTTTGCGCGCGGCGTCGTCTATCTCGTCTGCCTTCGCGCGGCACGCGGTCGCGTAGTTCTTTATCATCTGCATGGCGCCGTCGCATATGAGTATCTCTGATTTATAGAAGAAATATTTGCCTACTTCGTCTCCCATAAGCGCGTTGTCATGCGCCTCGAGCCAGTCAGTGGCCTGTTTGCGCAGGGCTTTGTAACCCGTGTTTATAATCTTCTCATGGTTGCAGATGAAATGCCCGAAAGGCAGGTTCGGCAACGGCTGGCCCGGACGTGTCTCTGACACGCCAAGCGACGCCAGGTAATCGAACATCTCAGGCTTCGCCGCCTGCGCCTCCGCGGTAACGCGGTTCTTGGCCCAGAAAGGACGCATCTCGCGGATAGCCTCTACGTCTTCAGGGGATATCGACATCTTAACGCTGACGTCCGTGTTGTGGTACAGTCCGTCGTCTTGCAGGTGCCACTCGCGCTCTGCTTCTGGCTTGTCCTTATCGGCGTCTATTTGGTCGACTATCCAGTCGCAGCCGTCCCATTCCGGCCAAGCCGGTGACCCGAACTCGCTTGCCCCATGGTTCCCAACGAACAAGTCGTCGTCGCCTACGAAGCATGTTTTCTTCATGCAGACGTCACGCGTCGCCGTGGGGACCCTGAGAACCCATGGCAGACTGGCGTTCTCTTTGTATGATTCAGTCACTATACGCGCCCGCTCTGCGTCAACCCTTACTACACGATTACGCACTCGTTCATGGATTCTTTGAACTCGCGGACTGATTGCTGAAAACTCATACATCAGCCTGCCTCCTCTCTTTAGAGATAAAAATAATATACTTTTTATTTAATCACTGGAGAATGTAACAATATAGACGAAAATAAACCAAAATCAATTGGAATATTCGCACAAAATAATAGACTTACACACGAAACAGCAGAACGTTTACACGGCTTTGGTAAAAATGTACGGAAAAACTACCCGGCGTTGGGCAAAATGCAGCTTATTTTACGAACACCTGTTTGAACGCCTTGAACGTCTTACGCATCCCTTCGTCAAACGGCGTCCATGTGAAATCGAACTGGTCGGTGAACAACTTGGCACACAGCAAGTCGTTTTGCTTAAGCGGAAACGGCAACGGTATGTCACGCTCCAATATAGTGTCCACGTCAAGCAGCTGTAGCGCAAACGGAGCGCCGTTTTGCCGCTCTAACTGTTCCATTAAGATTCCATAGTTCACGCGCTCTGGTGCCGCCAGGTTGTATGTCATGTTAGCGGCCCCGGGTTTTGCCGCCACTAGCATCAGCGCGCGTGCCACGTCGCTCACATACACCATGTTGAAGTCTGCCGTGGCGTCGGTTGGCATGGGCACGGTACCACCTTGCACTATCTTCTTGATGAACCATGACTCACGCGGGGCGTAATTATACGGCCCGTATATGAAGCTTGGGCGGATAACCACGTAGTCTGTTCCGTCCTTAGCCGCTTCGTCCGCCAGCTCACGTTCCAGCGACAGTTTCTTGGCAACGTATTGCGACACCTCGTCTGCGGCAAACTCGCCAAGCAACGGCGTATCCTCCGTCTTGGGAAGCTCTGACGGTTCGTAGACACTGGACGTGCTTATATAGACATAGCGTTTGCAACGTCCACGCAGCGCCCGTAGCTGCTCGGCTATATCGCCGGGTTCGTAGGCGCAGAAGTCTATTACCGCGTCGAACGCGACGTCCGGCAAAATGGACAGCATGTTCTTCGTGTCGTGGCGGTCTGACTTATACTCGTGCACGTTTGGCGCATCAAGGCTGTAGCGTCCGCGGTTCACGACATATAGCTCCGCATACCTTTCGCGTGAGGCCAACATGCAAAACACCCTGCCCACGAAATAGCTTCCGCCTATTATAAGCACTTTTTTGTCTAAACCGTCCATTTTATTACCTCAAATCAGATATTGTGCCGGTAGGTTACGTAGCGCCGGGTCTTCTATGCCGGCCTGCACCTCCAGGCCCTGCGCCGTCATGAAACAATCCGTAGACGAGGCCAGCCCGTCTTGGTTCAAACGCTTGACCAACATGTCGCATATGCCGTCTATAAGCCTGCTCCTCTTATCTATAGCGCTTTGGTCAAAGCCCTCTATGCCCGTAAGCTCGCTTAGTGCGTCCCCAACTTGCGCACCCAAGCCCGGGAGCTCCAACATTCGCTTGAAACTCCATTTATAAAATGGCCTGTAAACCTTGCTCAGCAGGAAAACCAGCGCGATCACGGCTTCCGTGAAACGCGCTAGCGATATCGTACATGCCACCCTATCGCCGCGCCTGGCCATACGCTGGAAATTATATTGGCCGGACTGGGCGGCCTCCATGCATCGCGCGGCTATTCGCTTTCGCCTGAGGTCCTCGGGATAAAAGCCAAGCAGGCCGTGCCTTATGGCGCTGAAATCCCCGCAGGGGTCAAGCCACGCCTCGCCGTTCGTGGCTATGGCCAGGTTCTCCTCCGGTATCCTTATCCATTCGCGAAGCGTTTTAGGCACGCCGCCGCAACCTATAAGCTGCTTGTAGAAGCCGCTGACCGTCTGCGCACCGGTTGGACGCGTATAGCGCGACAGCTGTTTCGTGTACAGCGGCGGATGCTCCCGGAAGAACTTGTTTTTCCACTCGTTTATGTCATCTATGTTTGCGCTTGCGTCTGCATCCAGAAGCCAAATACAGAAATCGACGCCCCAGTCGTGGTCGCGGGAGATCGCGTCGTCAAAGCCAAAACATTCGGACCCGTTTCCCACGAGCCCAAAAGCCATGCGTGGAAAAAGATCCGGGAACGCGGCCTCAAGCGCGGGCTTTGCCTGGTTATAGAAATACTCACGCGAGAGGTCCATCGCTTTCTCTGCAGATGGTTTCACTTCTGCCCGCTTCCACTAGCCGGCTTGGCCGCGGTGGCTTTCGTCGCGGTGGCTTGAGCGGCGGCAGCTTGCGCGGCGGCGGTTTGCGTCGCGGTGGTTTGCGCGGCGGCGGTTTGCGTCGCTGTCGTAGCGCCCGGCGGCACCTCCATGGCAGCACGTGCCGCGGCCAGGTTCCTTTGCGCCACCCGATACTCGTCGTTCTCGCCAAAATAGCGTTTCACTAGTCCCGCAGAGCGCTCGAAACACTCCGCGGCCTTCGCGTATTCGCACCTGCGGTACATCACGACGCCCATGGTCTCAAGGGCGGCCCCATGGTGTATGTTCTCGTCTGCCATATGCGCGTATATGTCCAACGCCGCGTTAGCGGCCGTCTCCGCGTTGTCCAGGTCGTTCATTTTAAGGTATATGCCGGCCAGGTTGTTAAACGCGGTAGCGGCCTCGTGCTCGCCAGTCTCGGGATTTACATTAAGCGATTCAATCAGCCTCTTACATACGTCTGCCGCCGATTGATAATCTCCCATCGCAATATACGCCAACATGCGGCTATTCATGACGGTCGCCCTAACGTACCTGTCGTCTTGCGCTGAACCGTCGACTATCTTCTCAGCACGGTCTGTAAGCTCCAGGGCCTGTTGTGGGTCTCCCAAAAGCCGCTTTAAGCCGGCCAGGTTAAGCAACGCGCGCGCGTACGCGACGCTATGTTGCGCGTGGGCTTGTTCTAACGCGGATAACAGCATGCGAAAGTAACGTTCAGAATCGGCGAACCTGCTTGTTCCGCGAAGCCAACCCGCGTATTCGTTAAGCAGGGTTATGTAACCGGGGCGCGGCCCGGTCTGTGCGTCCCCGTCGGCGCCATATTCGTCAAGCAGGCGCCTGAAGCCGGCGTCGACCTCTGCCTTGTCCTCTTTCGCAAGCAGCGCGTCTATGCGCCGCAGCAGACCGTCTGTGTCTTCCTCAGGCATTAGCAAGCGACGCTTCCGCCTCGTCAAGGCTGGCAAACCCGTTGTAACGAAGCGAGTTCGCCAATACTTCCTCCGCGTAACTCTTCCCACGTTCGGCCAAATCCCGGATACAAGATATCAGCAGCTCAAGCGTATCTGCCGAATACGTATATAGCTCTCCTTGCTGGTATGTCTCAATTGACGTGTTCTCGGCGTCGTCTCCTGACGCGTGCAGCGGCCTTAAGTGCAGGCTTAAGCGCGGGAACTTGGAATACATGGCCTCGTTTTGCGCCATGATGTACTGCATGGCAATGGCGGCCAGTTCGCGCACGCGAACGTCATGCGGAGACGCCATGGCCAGATACTCCGCCGACATACAGCTTTGCCCAGAAAGCATCATGTTCACGTATTTCTCTAAAACCAGATTACGCCCGGCGGCTATGGCGCCGTGCAAGTCGTTAAGATAAGATTTTGCCGCCGCGCGAGACCATACCGAGAACTGCCCTTCGCGCATGGCCTTGAAAGTCGTGGGGCTGTCCTGGCATTCCGCTCGCGGGCCGCCAGCGTTCACCTCCTGCAGCATGCGCCATTCGATGGCGCTTATCTCGCTCAAAATGTCCGAACCTGGCGTTTCATACGTGGTTTCCGGCTTTCGCTCTTGCATTTTATCTCCAAACCGTTGATATACGAACACGATTGAGCACAAGTGTAGCACACGAAGCCGTACCATGACAGAGTGACCTTTAGCATACCGGCGTGCTATTATTGAACCTAACGCGACTTGCGGCCCGCGTATCTTAAGGCCGCGCAAAAGGGAGAAGACATACCATGGAAGACACGTTCAATAACAAGACCGTCATAGTCACTGGGTCCGGACAAGGCATAGGCCGGGCCATCGCCATGGCGTTTGGCGAGCATGGGGCCAACGTGGTGACGAACAACCGCAAACCGGGCGGCACGCGCTTCGCACAGGTTGGCAAGGAGCGCTACGACGCTTTAAACAATGCCGATAAGGAACGCTACGACGCTATATTCAACCAGATAGGCGGCGACGCCAAAAGCACGGCCGACGCGATAAACTCTTTTGGCGGACGAGCGCAACCGGCCTTTGGCGACATCACCGAAGACGGCGACGCGAGGCGCATAGTGGATGCCGCCGTGTCTGAGTTCGGGTCGGTGGACATATTGGTTAACGTGGCCGGGGCATTTGGCGGTGGCGCGCTCACGTCGCTTACCGAAGACGAATACGACCGCGTTACGCGTATAAAGGTCAAGGGGTATTTCAACATGATGAAATACGCCATTCCATATATGGAGGAAAAGCATTGGGGCCGCGTGATAAACTGCTCGTCTAAGTCGATGATGGGCGACGTCGTGAGAATGGCACATTACTGCACGGCGAACGCGGCGGCGGTTGGACTGACGCAGGCGGCCGCATGTGAGTATTTCAGCTCCGGCATAACGTGCAACGCGTTCTCGCCGTTCGCCCGCACGCGTAACTCATACGAAGCGGACATACTGGGCGGGCCGGGCGAGACGATATTCGACGACATGAAGTTCCCAACGGCCGAATCCGCCCCTGACCCAAAGATGCTGACACCGTTTATCATGTGGTTGTGCACGGAGCAGGCATCCAACGTCACAGGTACGTTCTTCACCTTGAACGGCAATAAGGTAGGCCTGCACCAGTTCCCCATAATGACACGGTCCATCTTTAAACAGGGAGGCGAACCGTGGACGCTAGACGAGCTTTCCAACACCGTGCCGCGTTCGCTTCTGCAAGGCTACGAGAACGTCCTGCATTACCAATAGGCGCTCACGCATAAGGTCGCTATGATGATAGAGAATAGAACAAAACGCGGGCTGCTGACGTTCCTTATCGCCGCGTGCTCGTTCATGAACACGTTCATGAGCAATTCGGTTAACCTGGCGATTCCAAGCATGGCCGCAGAGTTCAACATGAGCGCTACGGACTCAAGTTGGATAGTGAGCATGTTCCTGCTGGCATTGGCCGCGCTTTGTATACCTTTTGGCCGTATATCAGACTTGACCAGCCGCCGCGTCATATTCCTTGCCGGCATAGCGTGCTTTACCGTAACCACGTTTGGTACTTTACTAGCCTGGTCCGCGGCAAGCCTGTTAGCGTTCCGCTTATTATCAGGGGTTTCTGCCGCGATGATATTCTCGTCGAATACGCCCATAATACTTGACGCGTTCCCGCGCGAGCAGGGAGGAAGGGCCCTGGGATACCTGGTGACAGGCGTATACCTTGGACTCGCGACGGGCCCGGTAATCGGCGGGCTTTTGACACACGCGTTCGGTTGGCGTTCCATCTTCATAATAGCCACAATATCAGAGGCCATATTCTTCATAGGCGGCCTGGCCGTTATCCCAAATACGAAGAAGGACACGACGCACGCGCGCCGCTTCAGCATAGCCCGTTTCGACCCGGCGGGTTCACTTGTGCTTACGGCTGCCATAGTCTGCCTAATGGTCGGGTTCTCCACTTTCACGCAATCGCTCATATCAAAATTATTGATAATA
>JAISJA010000030.1 GCA_031261765.1 Coriobacteriales bacterium
AGGCGCTTTTTGGTGTTCAATGTTAAGCGCCGACGAGTAGTTATTGTATGCGGATTTCGCAAGTTTCATGTATACCATGATAAATGAAAGTAGTTCAAAGGTTCAACGGCGCAGCCCAGGTGCCGTCGTATCGCTTCTGGAAAAAGAAATCGGGCGGTCAGATGGAGGAACTGACCGCCCACAAGGAGGGGATGCGGCGCATTCTGTGCGCCTTATTGCCATGGAGTTTTTATCCAGGCATGCAAGCGGTAGGGGATGGAACCGCTTTGCATATTTATTATTATGCATGCGTAAGGTTGAGGATACATGACGGGCGTATAATAGAATGATGACAGATAATCAACTGCAAGGTAACACCGCAGGTAAACATACAAAAGTTGCCGATAAACAAGCGTGCGATGAAACATATGGACAGCGCGTTATCTCACTAACCGTCGCGTATGACGGCGGCGCCTTTCACGGGTTCGCCAGGCAGCCCGGCCAGCCTACCGTCCAAGGCGCCATAGAAGACGCGCTGAAGGTCGTTTATCGCAGGGACGTGCTAACCGTTGGCGCCGGTCGCACGGACGCCGGGGTCCACGCGAACGGCCAGGTGGTTTCCTTCCAGATAAGCGACAACGAGTTCAACGCGCGCACGGCACAGAAACTGGCGTACTCGCTTAACGCCATAGTGCCGCGTGGCATAAGCATACGCGGAGCGCAGGAGCGCCCAAGTGGGTTCTCGGCGCGCTTCTCGGCACGTGAACGCGTATACCGCTACCGCATATGCATAGACGACGCCCGCCCGGTGTTCACGGCGCCATACGTGTGGTGGCTGCCCGCGCGAAAAGCGCCGGACGGCAGAATGGCCATTCGCGCCATGGACGAGGCCGCGCGCTATTTAATAGGCGAGCACGACTTCAAGTCGTTTTGCGTCGCGAAATCGGCCGATGGCATGCCAACGTGCCGTTGCGTGCGCAGCATAGAGTTCTTCAAGGCGCAACACCTGGGCGAGCGCTGCATAGTAATAGAAGTCGCCGGCAACGCGTTTCTGCATTCCATGGTGCGCGTAATCGTGGGAAGCCTTGTAGAGGTGGGCATGCAACGCAAGGATCCCATGTGGATAAAAGACGTGCTGGCTGCGCGCGACCGCACGGCGGCGGGCCAGACCGCTCCGGCTTGTGGGCTCACGTTCTGGCGTGTCGTCTACTAAGCACTTACGTCATCCCGGGCTTGACCCGGGATCCAGGCAGCGGCGCGTAGCGCCGACTGCCATACGCGCTCGCATGGATTGCGGGTCACGCGTTCGCTTAACGACGTCTGCTTCGCAGCCGTCTACGAACACGGCCCGCAATGACGTTTTGCATTCCTTAGATACCGCGGAATAAATGGCCGGTAGTCGCGCCCTTGTGTTTGGCCACGGTGCCGCTGCCGGCTATGGCGAGCTTTAGCGCCTTTCGCGCGCGCGCCAGCTCGTCTTGTGCGGTTTTCTCGTCCATCAATGTCGTATCCACGGCAAACGCGCTTATACCAAGCTGCAACAGATGCGGAATCTCCTCTACCAGGTCAAGCGGAACCGAGTTATATATATGACTTACGCCGTTTTCGTCCGTAAGCACAGGGAAGCGGTAGCCTTTGCGGTCCTTTAGCGAGTGCGGCCGCGCGCGGCGCTTACACGTAGCGCACTTGTTGTCGCACGGGCCCTGCGCCTGCAGCACGCAATGGCGTGACGTCATGAGCTCCTGCCTACCGCTAACGGTTATGCCCAGCGGCATGGGCGCCTGTTTCGCGAGCGCCTCTATATCGCGATAGGCGAGCTCCGGACCAAGCCATACTCGCGTAACGCCGTTACTGTCGAGAAGTTCCAGCGCCTCCGCGTTGTATACGCCAAGCGCCGGTCCGGCTTCCACTGGTTCATGTGCCTGCATCTTGCGGTACAGCGCGCCAAGGTCGTCTACGGCGTTGGGTGGGATGTTCTGCATTATCGATGGGCATGCGGGAATGGCAGATGAAGTCCTTTTGCGTGCCATGGGGACGGTTCTCGTGGCACACACGTTTTGCGTGCCACGAGAACCGTCCCCATGGCACGCGTCACGCTCGTGCCACGGTGCTAGCAAGCTAGCCTTAAGCTCGTCAAGAGCTTCGCCGCGCACCTTGTGCAATGTCGAGAAGCCCATGCCAACGCCTTCGTCCAGCGCGACGTCCCAATCACGTACTACAAACGGGGTTGCGCCCATGCGCCCAACGTGCTCTATGACGTCTTCGCGCGTTATGGCCTTCGTTCGCGCGGCTTCCACAACTGCACCGGTAGCAGAAGCCCGCTTACCGGATGCCACGTCCGTCGCCGTTATCTTAAGCGGAGAGCCCACGTGCGCTATAACGTGCATATCGACCTCGCGTTTCACACCGTCGCGCGCGTCGTCCGTCTCGCCATCACCGTTACCGCCAGTTGAACTTTTTTCTCCTACAGCGTTAAAACCGCCGCGCTCGTAGTCCATGAGCTCGTTGCCATGCGTACCTTCCAGGTAGCAATGCGTGAACCCTCGCGGCGAATATAAATTGTGTTCTGAAAACTGGTTAGCGGAATTTCCGGTAACAGCAGGCGAAGTCGTTTCGAGCGAGAGCCCGTCTTTGATGCGTTCGGGAGCGAGGACTGTTCGAGCGTCTTCGCCCTTTGAAGGCGCGAGTTCCGCAGCTGAACGCGTCAAAGACGGGCTCGTGTCGCGAGATAGACAAGCCGCTGTTTCCGGAAATTCCGCAGCATACGCTGAATCAACGGGTTTGTCCAGCGCGTCCAGCGCTGCTCTGTACGCGCCCACGGCTTCCGAGACATACGCGGCGTTTTTCATGCGCCCCTCTATCTTAAGCGACGCCACGCCGGCGTCTATAAGTTCTTCCAGCGCGTCTATGGTGCACAGGTCCTTCGTGCACAGCAGATGTTCGCCCGGCGTGTTTATAGCCTTTCCAACGCTCTCATCTATAAGCCCATACGGCAACCTGCAAGGCTGAGCGCAGAGCCCGCGGTTAGCGGAACGTCCGCCTATCATAGATGACATAAGGCAGCGGCCGGAATACGCGAAGCATATGGCGCCGTGCGCGAACACCTCAACGCCAACGCCAAGTTCGTTCGCGACGCCCACCATACCGCGCAGCTCGTCTAGCGAGAGCTCGCGCGCCGGCGTCACGCGCGACACACCTATGCTAGCAAGATAGCGTACTGTATCACTGTCTTTTATATGCGTTTGCGTGGATGCGAAAAGTGGCATGTCGGGCAGCTTGCGTGCCAGTACGCTCATAAGCCCTATGTCGGCCACTATAACGGCGTCTATTCCCGCTTCCCACGCGCGCCACGCGACATTAACGGCGTCGTCCATCTCGCCGGGTAATATGGCGGTGTTCAACGTAAGGTAGGCCAGCGCGCCTGACATATGCACCTCGTTGCATACGTTACCCAGGTCGCCAAGCTTAAAGTTCCCGGCGTTTTGGCGTGCGTTGAAGCCCTCGCTGCCAAAATAGACGGCGTCCGCTCCTGCCGCAAGCGCGGCGGCAAGCGCCTGCGCGTTACCCGCCGGCGCAAGCAGCTCGGGCAAACCGCCGTGCGCGCTTTTCGCGCCTGCGGCAAGCGTGGCGAAAGGCGCGGCGTCGTCGCCTGCGCGCGCAAGCGGCTTGGACAGGTGGCAAGCGCCAGACTGTTCCCGTGTTTCACGCTGTTTCATGCTATTATCGTTTCCCATAACATATATAATAAAGGAAAGCATACAACTGCACCCAAGCTACATGAAAACCAAGCCGCTGTAGGAAAAGGACCAAGCCAATTGCAATCGCGTAAAAGACGCGCCCTTACGCCACCAAAGAAACACGTATTCGCATTCGCGGTATGCGCGGTCATACTTATCATGCTGATATTCCTTTGCGTTGGCGGCGTAAACGCGTATGGCGCGATTGAGCAGCGCGTACAAGGGCTTGACATAAGCGACGCGGCGTCGTTTAACATACCCCAGAAAACCAAGGTCTACGCATCGGATGGCACGACGCTGCTGGCGGAATTTTACACAGAGGACCGCGAGCCGGTTGACGCCGACGAAGTCTCGCCGTACCTGTTCGACGCGACCGTGGCCGTGGAAGACGAACGGTATTGGCAACACGGCGGCATAGACCCGGCGGGCATAGTGCGAGCGGCCGTAGTGGACCTGTTTGGCGGAAACACACAGGGCGCGTCCACTATAACCCAGCAATTCGTGCGCCAGACGCTTTTGTCAGACGAGTCGCAGGACATATCGTTCTCACGTAAGATAGCCGAGATGTACCTTGCCACGCAGGTAGAGGCGAACTACTCCAAACAAGACATACTTATGATGTACCTGAACACGATAATCTTCGGTGACGGCGCCTACGGCATACAGGCAGCGGCGCAGCATTACTTCTCAAAGAACGCGAGCGACCTTACGCTGGACGAAGCCTCGCTTTTGGCCGGTATCCCCCAAAGCCCAACGTACAACAATCCAATATTGTATCCCGACGCGGCCAAGCAGCGCCAGGGCCAGGTGCTGGACCGCATGTTGGCAAACGGGTACATAACCCAGGCGCAACACGACCAGGCGGTAGCTGACCCAATAACGCTTAAGGTAGACGAGAAGTCAGACGACGGCATATACATGGCGCCGTATTTCGTGTCGTACGTGCGCAGTATACTAGAAAACGAGTTCTCTACAGAACAAGTGTTCCAGGGCGGGCTCACGGTTTACACGACGCTTGACGTGAACATGCAAAAGGCGGCAGAGAAAGCGTGTGAGGATAAGGAAGCGAACCTGGAGAGCGACGTAGAGGTGGGCCTTACGTGCGTGGATCCGCAGACGGGCTACATAAAGGCGCTGCGCGGCGGCAAGAACTACTACACCGACCAATGGAGCACCGCGACAGACATGCAACGCCAGGGAGGCTCCACGTTCAAGATGTTCGCGTTGGTCTCGTGTTTGGAGCAGGGCATATCGCCCCAGTGCGCCGTGTCCGGCGCGTCGCCGCTCACCATAGATAGCTGGCATCTGGAAAACTATGACAACGAGCAGTTCGGCACGCTTTCCATATCGTCGGCCATAGCTAAGTCGTCCAACACCGCGTTCGCGCGCGTAGTACGCACCATAGGACCGCAGTCTATAGTGCAAGTCGCCCACGCGATGGGGGTGACGTCGCCCTTATCGGCAGTGAACTCTATAGTGTTGGGATCGTCAGGCGTTGACACGTTAGAGATGGCGTCCGCGTATGGCACGCTTGCCACGCAGGGAATATACAACGCGCCGACGGCTATAACCAAAGTGCTGGACTCCGACGGCAACACGATATACGACTACACCCCAACTAACACGCGCGCCGTACCGTCAGACGTGGCCTATGCCGCGACCAACGTGCTAGAAGGCGTCGTTACGGGAGGCACGGCAACGTCGGCCCAGCTTTCGGGCCAGGTGTCCGCTGGCAAGACCGGTACGACCGAGAACTACCGCGACTCATGGTATTGCGGATACACGCCGCAGCTGTCCACGGCCGTTTGGATAGGCTCGCGCCAGGAGCGCTATATAGCCGACAACGTTGGTGGCGCTAACTGTTGCCCGGTATGGAAGCAGTTCATGACGACGGCGCTTAAGGAATACCAGCACGAGGACTTCGCGCCCGGCACCGATCCCGCCTACGACAGCAGCAAGTACATATACCCAGACTCTTATTACGTTACGAACACGTCAACGTTCAAGACCGGGTATCCGCCTGCCAACGGCAAGGCCACTTACATTTCGTCTGGCAGTGGCAATGATGAGAACCAGTCCAGTTCTAGCTCAAGTTCCAGTTCCAGCTCAAGCTCAGGCGACGACAATCTTAATGATTCCCTTAGCGGCGGCATCGGCGGCGGCTCCGGCAGTAGTTCGTCTGGCAGCGGAGGCGGCGCCGGTGGCGGCGGAGGCGGAGGCAGTCCGGGAGGTGGCGGTGGGTAGCGACGCCGGGCTGAAACGTCCGGACGATCATGACCCGGACGGTCACGACCCGGACGGTCACGGAGGTATATTCAAGCAAGGAAGGGAATATTTACGGTAATGCAGGACATAGAACAGCAGATACACATAATACAAAGCGGCGGCGCCAGCGTTGTGCCCATGGAGGACCTTAAGGAGAAACTTAAGACGGGCCGGCCGCTGCGCATAAAGCTTGGCGTAGACCCAACGGCGCCTGACCTACATCTGGGCCATGCCGTGCCGTTGCGCAAGCTAAGGCAGTTCCAGGACATGGGCCATATCGTCGTGCTCATAATAGGCGGCGGCACCGCGCAGATAGGCGACCCCTCGGGCCGCAGTGAGATACGCCCGATGTTATCGAAAGACCAGATAGACGACAACGCGAAGACGTATATGGAGCAGGCGTTCAAGATACTTGACCCAGATAAGACCGAGCTTCGCAACAACGCTGACTGGATAAACGCGCTTGACCTGCCAAAGCTCGCCGGGCTCATGAGCAACTTCACGGTAGCGCGCATATTGGAGCGCGACGACTTTGAGCAGCGCCTGCAAAAAGACCTGCCGCTTAGCCTAAGCGAGCTGCTGTACCCGGTCATGCAGGCATACGATAGCGTGGAGGTGAACGCCGACATAGAGATAGGCGGCACCGACCAGCTGTTCAATCTGCTTGCCGGGCGCGAGCTGATGAAGAAGCTTGGCATGGAGCCGCAGGTGACGCTTACGCTCCCGCTTTTGGAGGGCACCGACGGCGTGAAGAAGATGTCTAAGTCATATGGCAACTACATTGGCATAACGGACGCGCCCGCGGACATGTTTGGCAAGGTAATGAGCATTCCGGACGACTTAATGGAACGTTATCTGTACCTTGCGTCGTCGTTTACCGTAGATGAGAGCGAGCACATGTTGGCGGACTACAAGGCCGACAAGCTGCCGCCAAACGAGTTGAAGCGCAAGCTCGCGGCTAATATCGTTACATCATACTATGATGCTAGTACGGCAACAGACGCCGAGGCGGCGTTCGACCGCACTTTCAAAGACCACGAGGCACCGGAAGACACGCCGGAGGTAGCGCTGGACGTGCAGCCGGGAGACGACGGGCTGATATACATGCCGGCCGCTTTGCAACAGCTGGGTTTCGCAAAGAGCTCAGGGGAGGGCAGGCGCCTTATAGACGGAGGCGGCATAA
>JAISJA010000099.1 GCA_031261765.1 Coriobacteriales bacterium
CGCCACGGTCAAGCAAATGGTCGGTTAAGTCCTCGGCCATCTTCTTCGTAAGCGTTGTTATAAGCACGCGCTCGTTTCTGCCCGCGCGTTCCTTCGCCTCGTCTATTATGTCGTCTATCTGGCCTTTTATCGGCCGTACTATGACCTCAGGGTCAAGCAGGCCTGTTGGGCGTATTATCTGCTCGGTCAGTTTCTGCGATACGCTTTCCTCATAGTCGCCCGGCGTGGCCGATACGTATATGAACTGTGGTATGCGCTGCTCGAACTCGTCAAAGCGCAACGGCCGGTTATCCAACGCGCTTGGCAGTCGGAAACCGTGTTCGGCCAGCGTGACCTTGCGCGAGCGGTCGCCTTCGTGCATACCGCGTATCTGCGGTACGGTGACGTGCGACTCGTCTATTATGCACATGAAGTCCTTTGGGAAATAATCTATAAGCGTGTACGGCGGCTCGCCCGGCGCGCGCCCGTCAAGGTGCCTGGAGTAGTTCTCTATGCCCGAGCAGAACCCCATGGCCTCCAGCATCTCCAGGTCGTACATCGTGCGCATCTCAAGCCGCTGGGCCTCCAGCAGTTTGCCTTCGCTCTTGAACTCCGCCAACCGATGTTGCAGCTCATCGCGTATCGTCTGCAGCGCGTGCGTTATCTTGGCCTTGGCCGTGACATAATGCGACGCCGGCCACACGGGAATGCTCTCGTACGTCTTCACCTGTTCTCCGGTCACGACGTCGAACTCGCATATCTCGCCTACCTCATCGCCAAAGAAGTCCACTTTAAGCGGGTTGTCCGCGTATGGCGGGAACACGTCAACCGTGTCGCCGCGCACCCTGAACGTTCCACGCAATAGCTCGTAGTCGTTGCGGTCGTACTGTATATCTATTAACCTGTGGAGAAAATCGTCACGGTCCAGCGGACGTTCTTTATCCAGGAACACGGCCATACCAGCGTAGTCGGCAGGCGAGCCTATACCGTAAATACAGCTTACGGAGGCCACGACTATGACGTCTTTGCGCGACAACAGCGCGGCGGTGGCCTGATGCCGCAGTTTCTCGACTTCCTCGTTTATGGAGGCGTCCTTCTCTATGAAGGTGTCCGTTTGCGGTACGTATGCCTCTGGCTGGTAATAATCGTAGTACGAGACGAAATACACCACGGCGTTGTCTGGGAAGAACTCGCGGAGCTCCGCCGCCAGTTGCGCGGCGAGCGTCTTGTTGGGAGCCATGACGAGCGTAGGCTTTTGCACCGCCTCTATGGTCTTTGCCATAGTGTACGTCTTACCGCTACCGGTAACTCCCAAAAGCGTCTGATAACGCAGGCCGTCTTCTATGCCCTGTGCGAGTGACGCTATGGCCTTCGGCTGGTCACCGGCGGGCTCATATGGCGATACGACCTTGAACGTGCCGCCGGCCAGCTGGTCTTCGCGCAGCTTACCTGCTATGTTGTTCAACCTGTCTGACGTCTCTTCGTCCATAAGATAATTATAAGCATATGCAATATTCCTAGTAGTATGGATAAGGTATATCGTTTCAGAACCTGGGGCCCCGGTTCGCGCTCCTCGTCATTCCCGCGAAAGCGGGAATCTCCCGCAACGAGTATACCACTTGGGTGGGATCCCCGGGTCAAGCCCGAGGATGACGAGACGCGCCCGAGCACGCGCATTATCGTACTAGCTAAATGTCACAACACAAAGCACTATAAATAGCACAACAATAACAACACATGCTATCGTAGCAATACGCGAGTCCACATGCCTCATGCCCTTCTCGCAAAGGGGGAAGATAATCCACGTGTACAGCGTGGCAAGCGCGCCAAGTATGACGTCGTTCACAAGCCACGCCTGCCCAAGGACGTTAAGCGGCAGCACCGAGTTGTTCCAAAGCGGATAAACGCCGTTTGTGGGCTCGTTCAACAAGAGCCCCATGACAAGCTCCATTACAAGGCTTACAAGCACGTTTAACACGAGGCAGATAACGACGGCAAGCCATGTGCGCCTGGTAAGCCGCAAGACGCGGTCTTTTATCGGCACCAATATTATTACGCAGACGATGACCGCGACGCCATATACCAAAAACGGATACATGGGCTCTGTCCACACCAAAGACGTTGGGTCGTAGATACCAAACGCCTTCCACATGAACAGGCAATACGGCATCTCCAGCCAATGGCCGACCAACGAGAAGACGCAGAAATAGATGATGAGGTTGCGCCAGAACGCCCACTTGGACGGACGCGCGCGCAGCATCTCGTCGAAACGCGAAAGTATCGCCATATGGTTAGCTTACCGAAGCGCTACTGTCTTGTACGATCACAGTCCCCGTTGAGGTATCGACGACCCCTTGGTCGGTAACAAGCCACGGCGATTTCATACAATACAGCGTCATGAGAATGGCGAAGAACACTGCGACGGCCACGAAGACGACCATCATGACGTCTTTTGAGAAATGCCCGAGCACCCACTCGCAAAGCGGGTATATGACCCAGACGCAAAGCGTGGCAACGGCGCCAAACGCCATGGCGTTTTGCAGACACACTTGTCCCATGAAGTTGCCGAACATGTCGCGATAGTCCCACAGCTGGTAGTTCTGGTTCATTATGAGGCCCATCGTGAGCTCGATTATCGTACATACGAGTGCGTTCATTATGAAGCTGACTATAACCGTTGGCACAACGTGGTTGATCTTCTTGGACACGAGGTTCTTAAGCGGGTATAACACGACAGCGCAGGCCACCACTCCAAAGCCGTAAACGATGAACGGATACAGCCAATCGCTCCATATCTGCGAGTTCGGGTCGTATATGCCGGGTATGAGGCCCCACTTTATAAGCAGGCAGTACCCGGCTTCCATCCAGTGCCCCACTATAGAGAACAAGCAGAAGTAGATTATGATATTTCGCCAATACGCCCATGTACGTGGATGGAACAGCCCCTCATGCTCTGGCCGCTCCTCTTTCGTGTCGGTAGAGAACTTCTTGGTCAGCACGGCCTTCACTCGACGCGACGTGAAGAAATACAGTATGGATACAAGCGCTAAAGCGTGGCCGTTTTGATAAAAGACATACAGCCAGCTGAAACCGCCATGCGCCACTGAGGTCAGGACCACGTCCAGCACTATCCACAACGGCACGCATATCGCGACCGCGTATTTGGTTATGGCCTTGCGCTGCCATATGAGCCAGTACATGACGGCGCAGAACATGACGGAGACGGTACTTGGTACCATCTCTGATACCGTCAACAGACTGTCGCTTTTATCGACAAGCATTAGCGTTAGCACATGCAGTACGACTATGAAAGCATAGTAAAACTGCCAGAAACGCATGAATCCGAGCTTCTGCTTGCCTTTTTTGTTAGTAAGTTTCATCTAATTCTCGAATCTAAACTTCTGCACAATGAACATTCCATTATTCTATCAAACCACGCTGAACGCATGCCACAAGGTGAATCGGAACGACGGACCCGAATGACGTGCATAAACGGACGCGCGTACGTCGCAAGGGCACTAGGGCTAGCGCGGCGGAGGTAACGCGTGTTTTGCCATCCTATAACCGTCTTGGGCCTTGCGCCTGCGTGTCGTTAAGAATATGCCGATAAACACGGCGCCGAGAACCGCGAACATAACGGCTATCTTAAGATAGCCTAGCGACAGCGTGTCGCCAGTAGTGGGCGTAGGCGCGCCATCGTCTATGGCGGCCGTCGCGGACGTGGCAGGAACCGTTGGAGGAGTTATCGCGGCAGAACTGCCGCCGCCCCCAACAGCAGAACCACCAGCCGTGCCACCGCCGGACGTACCGCCGCCCGCCGGCGTGCCCGCAAGTGCCGACGGATAAGCGGCGCCGAACATGCTGTTTGAAGCCGCAGTAGTAAGTGGCAACGACAACGTGGGGTGTGACAACGTGATAGTGGGGTTCGTAAGGGGCATATCGGTCGTGGCGATGTCTGTCGAGGTTATGGTTATACCTATGTACCCGCCTTGTTTGCACACGTAGTCCGTAGGATTAAGGTTAAGTGTCACTTCGCGCGTCTCGCCCACTTGCCACGCGCTGGAGTGCGCGTCGTCTATAGTACCGCTACCGTCTGTGGCAACGTTGGTAAGGTCAAGCCAGTTCTTTGTTATCACCTTTGGCGCCGAGCCATCAGCAGGATAGTATGCTAGCAATGCAGTAAGATCGCCTGATGTGGTGTCATCAAGCGTGACGTCGCATGACACGGACGCCGTACCAGATAACCTGACGTCGCTTGTAAGCTGACCGCTGACGTACGACAGTCGATGGCCGGCCAAAGTCGGGTCAGACAAGCCGGACGCCGTTATGGCCTCGCCATCTACGTTATAGATAGGCGACGATGAGGTTCCATACGCGGCCTCGTACGCGTTGATGAACGAAACCGGATTGTCAGTAAACGTAGCGGAACCGTCAGAAGCGCTGGCTGTGGCACCGGCAATAGTAGCGCTAGCGTTGGCATCAGACGATCCATGATCTGCGGCAACACCGGCGGAAAGCGGAACGGCGTTTGCCATTATGCTCATGCTGCCAGCACCATAACCGCTTGCGGCGGGCGTAAGGTCAAAGGTGCTGTCGTCTTGCTGTTGGACCAAAGGCCAGCTGTCATATGGCTGAACGGACAAAGTATCTGAGTTCTGCACATAGTACTTACTGGACCACGAACCCATATCGTTTGTACCATACAGGTATTTAGCGTACCACGCGAGCTCCATGTTCACAGGCACGTTAAAAGCGTGCCCGTCCTGGTCGAACAATACTTTAAGCTGTATCTGGTTCGCGGCGCTCCTTGACGCGTTCACGTCGTCTACGGCGTTTATCAGGTTGGTCGCCTGCGATATACGGACGTTCCAGTCACGCAAGCCATGTACGACGAAAAGCCCCATGCCCTTTGGCATGTCGCCTACGTCAGGCAGGTAATCGCGCGCGGCGTACATGGAGTTGTAGTCGCCGTTAGCTCGAGCCTCATTCAGCATTATATTGTTGTATATCTGCTGGGCGCTTGCTTCCCGCGATGCGGCGTCAGGCTTTGACAGCGTGCCGAGCCCAAGTACGCCCAGGTCGTTGCCGGTTCCGTATATCCCACTAAGTTCCATGGCCAAATCAAGGGCGTCTGTACCGATACGCGACTCGGAATAATCGTCCGTAGATAAAACACCAAGCGCAGATGAAGTCCCCACTCCACCGCCGGAGCCAGTACTTGGTTGCACGGTCAAAGCGGGGCCCATGTTCTGCAAACCAGAATAAGCGGCGGAGCTGGCGCCGCTTATCGCGTCTGTGTTTGTTGGGGCGGCAACGGCTCCGTTGGCGTAGTAATAGTCATACCAGCTGCTTATACCACCGGCGCTCATGACGCCGGACAGGCCATAGCCATTCGCTGGGTCGTCTTGCCCGCATAGCTCGGCCACTTCCAAAGGTATAGTTCCCTCATATGAGACGCCGGTGAAAACCGACTTGCCATTAGACCACGAGTTATCCGCTACGGTGCTCATATCCGGCTTGCCAGTATACGCGTACGGGTTCAGGTATTCATCGTATGTCGCGGGGTCGCTGGCGCCAACGTAGGCAGTCGACCCGTGCTGTTTGGTAAGCCAGTACACGACGTCTTCGGCTGCTTGTGCCTCGTACTTATCCCCCACAGTAGGCGTACCACCAGAATAGTCAGTGCCAATGGACTCTATGGTCACCACGGCAAACCCAAACGGGACCGCCTCGCGTTTAAGGTATCCGGTTTCAGGTATCATGCCCGGGCTGCCATATATACGTGCGTCGGCGTCATTATATGAGAAGTTGCTAACAAGGTTCCAGTCCGGGTCTTCAAGCGATGGCTGGACGTTCCAATCATGCGCGCGCGACCATGACGTGAAAGTCGGGCTTACAGAAGGCTGATAATCAGTCCCGTAATGGTCGTTAAGGCCGCTTATCTCGCCATCAAGGAGCTCAGAGTTATAAGGAGTGAATTGGATTATAGTACCGACCGGCTGCGTGGTGTTGGGACGCGCGACGTCAAAATGTACCCAGTCGTCTGTGCCGTCGCCGTCGGTGTCATTGTCCGTTTGGATGAACAGCGACTGCTTGTATGCGTCATCGTATGAATACTTTTCTATCGGCAAGCCGTTGGAGTCGAACTGGGGGCCCGTGGTGTCCGGAGCGTCGCTTGGAGTGCCGGATACGACCTGCGAACCTGAAGTGCCGCCTGTGCCTGACGCGCCAGCCGTGCCTTGCGTGCCTTGCGCAACACCCTGCGTGTTCGTAACGCCTTGCGCGATCGCGGCGAACGCCTGCTTGCATGGTGCAAGCGCCATCGCAAACGACAACATCAATGCTAGCACGCTAGCAACAAACCACTTCGCCCTCAGATAAGATTTCATGCGCCTTCTCCACTCATGGACTACATGGTTTAAGTATACAGAATAAATAGGTTTGTGTGCATAGTGTGAGTTTAACGTTGGCCAGGCACCCGGCTTGGTATGATAATCGCAAAAGGTAGTAGCACGTAAAGACGGTAACTGGCGAAGCAAGCGGATCATCACCCGACAGATAAGGTTGTAGCTTATGGAGACTTTACGCGACAAGATTCAGATCAACAGGTTAAAACTCTACAGCGACAGGCGTAAGATGCACGACGCTAAACTGGACGCGTTATGTAACGCCGCTATAGCGGTTACCCTGCTTGTGGTATTGGTGGTTCTGGCGATTATGTTCGTCTCCGCGAACCCATAGGCTAAACGCACCGCGCCTGAACCATTAAAAGGGTGGGACATATCTATTTAGAACCGGGGCCCCGGCTCGCGCTACTGCTGGGCAAAGGGCGCCCGAGCATACGCGCTCGCACCCAGAACCCAAATAGATATGTCCCACCCTTTTTAAGCAATGCGGAAACCGTTATGGGGCTATTCGGCTACGCGACGAAGGTCCACCAGTATCATGACGTTACGTTTTTCTATGCTGTTTACAGCCGCTTTGTACAACAGCACGTAGCCACCTATGCCAACGATTAGCCAAAACGCGCCAAGCGCGCAATTAAGTACGAACGGCACGATGCCCACGAATTGCAATATGCATAATATACCTACCGTGATGTATGGCACACCAGACAAAACAATGAGCCCGAGCGTGTAGAATATCCTGCCATTACTGCCCACAGACGTGCCACCGCCAGACGCGAGCGGGTTCCTTGCGCTAGCTATGCGGCATACCTTACGCGCGTTAGCGAGCAGTGCCAGGCCTACGCATAGAAGGGCCATGGCCACCGTGCCGCCAAGCGCGGCCGGCAAGAACAATATCGCGTTATTAGCAATAGCAACGCCACACGCTATTATGATAGCAAGTGGTAACAATATATATAGATGGAAACGTGAACGCCCGGCACATTCGTCTTTGGCGCTAACGCCTGCTATAAAGTGGAACGTCAATGCCACGCCGTCATATGAGAACGAGTATTCCAGCATGGGCGCCACGAACAAAAATACGAGCATCCACACTATTAGGTACCCATAGACTATATGCAACGCCGCCGAGTTCTGCATGGCACCCATTATGATGAAGAACACTATGACTATGGGCAGCATTATGACGCTCTTAAGTATACGGTTGTCGCTTCTGAAAGACGCGATGAACCGCGCGAATATAGCACTCGCTGGATTGGATTTAACGCGCCCGTACATACCAAGCCCGCGCACCGACGATACTGCCGAGCTCTCATGGAAGTTCTCTATGTTACGTTTTAGCGAAAACGACCAAA
>JAISJA010000035.1 GCA_031261765.1 Coriobacteriales bacterium
AGCGATATTACTAGCAATATCGCTAAAGTCCCCGCGAATACGGCTTGTAGCCCATTGCGCCGCCCACATAGTTCCTTGCGTGCCATTTCTCCTCCTAAAGGTCTTCTCCACAAATCACAGCACGTAGAGTAACGATACTTATAAAGTCCGTGTCTTGATGCCTTGCCTGCCTTCATAGTCCAACAACAGTGACGCTAACGTTATACCACCATGGAAACCCACTATAAGCGCATGCTGCCCCGCGCGTATATACGTTCCCGCAAACTTGCCGTTATATGTATATAGTCCGGTCAGCCTGTTCCATGGTTCCAGTTTGAACGGAATCGGCAAAGTATTTCGCACGGTATGTTGTTCACAGTATTCCTGTAGCACGTATCCAGTGTCAACATGCTCGTCTACAAGGCGCTCCCACTCGTCTTCGGCGACCCCGCGCCCGGCGAACACGCCAACCGTGCCATAACCGTCGACCGGCTTTATTATCCAGCTGTCGTTATCGGACTTCACGTCCTCTATGCTAACGTTCGCGTCTTTAAGGGCCGCGCCGGTGAAGTCTATCGTGAACGGAACGTGCCGCGCTACAAACGCGCGCTCGTCTTGCGTAAGGAACTCCGCCGTTTGCGGCAGGTGCAACACGCTGAATATCTCCTTGCTATGTGCCACCTGCGTGCGGAAACCGCCAACCATGCACACGGCGCCGTCAGCTACGGCCTGTACCAGCGCGCGTGCGCCCTCTGTTTTGCCACTTGTGGATTCGCCGTCCAGTATGAACGCGGCCTCGCCGCTTTGCTCCAGGTCGTCTATTATCTCTGACGTGACGGCGCGCCTGTATATGGCGTTTATGCGTTTGCCGTCTGCTTTATACGTAAGGGAACTGCCATCGTATACGAGGTCGCGCACGTCTGCTAGTATGCAATCATATCCATGTGCTATGAAGCGTGCTTTGAACTCCAGAAGCTCGTTGGTCGTCGCACTCTCTTTGTAATCTACTATCGCGACGGTCGTACTGTTAGCGCCGTCGGCGTGTCCGCCACCGGTATTGTCGCCGTCGTTTGCAAGGTTGCCAGTAGCCCCTGCCAATTTGCCCGCGCTGTACTCCTCATAAACGTTACCAAAAGCCTCCACCCAGGTATCGAATAACTCCTGCGCCTTTATATCATGTCTTGCGGATAAGTACCTGAACGTCTCGGTTGTCGCAAACGCCTCAGTGCATGCCTTGTCCTCGTTCATGGCGCTGGTGCCGTCTGTGTTGAACTCGCAGAACCTGAAGTCGCCTGTCTTATCGTCATAGAAGATGTCTATACGCATTATGGGTATCGTGGTGTCATAGCCACATGGCATGCATATGAGCTTTTCCAACAGGGGAGTGAATCCGAATAGCTTGCGATAGTTAGCGTCGCTTATATAATGCTGTGTTACTTTATCTAGTATATGATACGTAGTTGCTACGATAGCGTCGAATCTATCTAGCATATTAGCGTCATAGAGTTGCGGAACGTAGCCCATAGGCACTATGCTTCCGTGATATATGGCCGTTGAAGTGTCAACGGATTGTTTGAACAGCCTGCAGTCCAACGGAGTAGTGCGTGCGTACACCATATTCGCCAAAGGTTTAAGATATGGCCGCTCGTCTTCGTCAAGTCCGTCGCGCGCCATAGTGAATAACGTGTCCAACCAGTCGCTTGCCGCACGTCCGTATACCTGCGCGTCATATCCGTTTTGCCGTAAAGCCGTCTTCGCGAAAGCTATAGACGCGGGCTCTACGTTAGCGAACTCGTCTTCCAAGCGCATGAGGTTCTCTTCGCTGTAGAACAGCCCTTTGATAAGCGCCGTATACGACAGTGCGAGCGGCAACGGCAGCGAGTCGGCCATGCGTATCTCAACGTATGTCTTGAACCGCACGTCGTAGAAGAACATTGACAGCAGATGCTCAATGGCCTTATTTTTCTGGTCGGCGAACTTCTCGACCTCAAGCCCGGCGATCTCAGGGGCGCGCAATATGTCTTCGGCGTATATCTCAAAGTCGAAGCCCTCGTTGTACGTAGACGGCGCGGTACCCTCGCGCCATGGGTCCACGTCGTCCCATACGGCCGTGCGCACCATGCGCCTTGGTGCGGGCGCGCCTTCGAACACCGGTGAGTTATCGGTTATGAACGCCAAAAGCGGCCCTAACGCGTTTGCGATGCGGAACTTCTCAACCGCGTTGGCCTCGTTCGTGAAGTCAATGCTCACTTGCGTAGACGCCGTGGCCCGCATCATGTTTGCACCGTGCGCGCCGGTGTTGTTAAAATGGGCGTCCATGCTGCGATAGCGTGCCTTAGGTATAAGCGGCACGTCGCGCGCGCACGCCGTGGGGTGGTAGCCTTCCGCCAAAAGCTCATATCCGTACTTCTCCAGTATGGGGTCAAGCTCTGCGCGGAAACGGCTATATATGTCCTCTATATCTTGCAGGCAGCACACGGGCCCTATGCTTATCTCAAGCTGCGCGCCGGGTTCAAGCGTTATGTTCGCTTTTTCGCGTGAAAGGCCTATGAGCCTCTCGTTGCCGTCCTCATCGGATCCAAATGCCTTATCGCCGTCATAGAACGGTTCAAGTTCGCCTAAGATGTCCTCAACACCCGCTTTGCCAGTCTTGGCGTCCCTGTAATACGGCACCATAGCATGCGTGTCGCGCTCCACTACGAAGTGCTCTAACTCGAAGCCAAGCAGGCGCTCTTCTTTCCTTACTACGCCTGAGCGTAGATAGTCTTCTATTACACTAGCATTTTGGTTTGTGCTCATGGGATTAGTCATTGACTTATTATAGCGCTGATTAGATACGATTTATACGAAGCTACGTATAATGTCATAGGGCCACGGGCGTATGCGTAATGTCATATAATTATCTATACGGAAAAGGAGTGTGATTAACCCATATGGGCAAAGATAATTACGTATTCACATCTGAGAGCGTGACAGAGGGACATCCCGACAAGGTCTGCGATCAGATATCAGACGCTATACTTGACGCGCTTTTGTCGCGCGAGATAGCCGATGGGGCTGACGTGACAAGGGCAAGGTGCGCCTGCGAGGCCATGGTGACCGAAGGCCAGGTGTTCTTGGCAGGCGAGTTGCGTACTAACGTGTACGTCGATATAGACAACGTGGTGCGCGGCGTCGTGAAAGACATAGGGTACGACGACCCCGCGTGTGGGTTCCATCACGCGTCAATAGGTATAAGCAACGCCATACACGGGCAAAGCGCCGACATAGCTTTGGGCGTAGACGAGTCCTTTGAGGTCCAGCATGGCACCGGAGCCGACGATCCATACGAGCGTATAGGAGCCGGTGACCAGGGTATGATGTTCGGATACGCCTGCAGGGAGACGTCGGTGCTGATGCCAATGCCGATATTCTTGGCACACAGGATGGCGGAACGCCTTGCGGCGGTACGCAAAGACGGCGTGCTACCTTATCTTCGCCCGGACGGCAAGGTACAGGTAAGCGTGCGCTACGTTAACGGCAAACCACAAGGCGTGGAGACCGTGCTTATATCTACACAGCACGCTGAGGATTTCGACGACCGCGGACAAATGAAAAAGGACTTATCGCAGCACGTCATAGGCCTCGTTTGCGAGAAATACGGCATTCCGTATAAAGACGCGAACATTTATATAAACCCGACGGGCCGTTTCGTTATAGGCGGGCCAAAGGGTGACACCGGCCTTACGGGCCGTAAGATAATAGTAGACACTTACGGTGGCGCCGCTCCGCATGGCGGCGGGGCGTTCAGCGGTAAGGACTGCACGAAAGTGGACCGTTCGGCCACGTATGCGGCAAGATGGGTCGCGAAGAACGTCGTGGCCGCCGGCCTTGCCGAGCGCTGCCAGGTGCAGATAGCTTACGGCATAGGTATAGCCAGGCCGCTTTCGTTGCTTATAGACACGTTTGGTACTAACGCGGTGCCGGAAGACAAGATAGAGGCAGCCGTGAACGAGGTATTCGACCTGCGACCGGCCGCTATAATAGACGCGCTGGACCTCTGGCGCCCAATCTACAGGCAAACGGCTGCCTACGGGCACTTTGGCAGGGAACTACCGGAGTTTACCTGGGAAGCCACTAACAAGGTCGATGCGCTGCAGGCCGCGGCGTAAGGCTTATACTGTTATATATGGAACTTCCGATAAGCCTTATAGATAAGGTCGACGGCATCCATGCCGTTAATACCGCGCATCCTAATACAAATAAACCGTATATCGCGACGTCGCTTGCGTGGGATTCCCGCGAAGTAAAAGACGGCTCGCTTTTCATAGGCATAAAAGGCGAACACGTAGATGGCAATGACTTCATAGAGCAGGCCATCAAATCGGGCGCCGCCGCTGTCATCGCCGGACGCGGTACTACTGCACAAGAGCGCGAAAACGCAAACGAGAACCACGTTGCCCTGTTCGAAGCCTCGTATCCAAACGCCTCCCGGAAACGCGGTGCCAATGACGAGGATAACGCCAACGCGTGTTCAAGCGCCAACGCTAGCAGTGATAACGGTATACTGGCGTTGCAGAACATAGCGAGCGCGTATAGAACGTATGTACTAAACGACACTGAGGTCATAGGCGTAACCGGCTCAAGCGGCAAGACCACGACGAAGGACATGACCGCCGCGGTATTGGGTTCAAAGCTAAGCGTTATGGCGACAAGTGGAAACTACAACAACCATATAGGCGCTCCTGCCACTGTCTTATCGGCAGATAAGGCCACACGAGCACTTGTGGTTGAGATGGGCATGAGCTCACGCGGTGAAATTGCCACGCTTGCGCACATAGCCCGGCCGCGTATAGGCGTAATAACGAACATAGGCACGGCACATATGCAGCAACTTGGTTCACGCGAGAACATAGCGCTAGCTAAGGCCGAGCTATTGGAGGCGCTGCCAAACGGCACTGGCATAGCAGTGCTTAACGGCGATGACCCATACAGCCATTTCATGCGGAAGGCCGCGCGTTTAGACGAGCGTGATATCAAGCTAGTATACTATGGTTTAAACGAGCGCAATGACGTTCACGCCGCTGATATTGAATACGACGACAACGGGCGCGCGTCATTTAACATGTGGCTTAAAGGCGATGAAGCTCCCACACGCGTGAAGTTGGCGTTGTCAGGTAAGCACAATATAAGCAACGCGCTGGCTGCGGCTGCTGTAGGGCAACTTATGGGCGTTGCGGCATACGACATAGCGAACGCGCTTGCAAACGTGAACGCGGGCAAGATGCGCCAACATGTGTTTGACACTCAAGAGGGTGTTACGATAATAGATGATACTTACAACGCGAACCCGGACTCGATGCGCGCCGCGCTTGACGTGCTCGCGCATTTCCCGGCCGGAAGGCAGCATATAGCCGTGTTGGGCGACATGCTTGAACTTGGCGAAAGCTCGCGTAAGCTGCATAAGGGCATTGGTTTACACGCGGCGGACACTAACGTGGACGCGCTTATAACAATAGGAGAGCAAGCTCGCATGATAGCAAATGGCGCCCGCGAAGGCGGTATGCGCGACGAACATATATATGAGGCCCAAGACGTCGCGGGGGCGTTGGACGTCCTGCGGCCGTTCTTATCGGCAGATAAGCCCGTTATACTGGTGAAGGCGTCGCGCGGTATGCATTTAGAAGACGTAGTGGGGCAGGTGGCGTAGATGCTGGAGCAAACCGTACTTGCGCAATACCCCACGTTCCTTATATTCTTCGCCATATTCATAGCGATGGTCATCGCCATGATATTAATGCCACTTTGGATACGGCTGCTGAAAGTGAAGCAAATCGGCCAGCAGGTGCGCGCGGACGGCCCACAGCGCCACTTGGTGAAGCAGGGCACTCCAACCATGGGCGGCGTTATAATACTCATTTCAATTGTGATAACGGCGTTTTTGTTTGGGCAGTATGACGGCTCGCCGCAAAGTATATCGCTGTTGCTGATAACCGTGGTAACGGTAGTCACCGGCGTATTGGGCTTCATAGACGACGCGTCCAAGGTCGCGCACGAGCGTTCGCTTGGCCTGCGCCCAAACGCGAAGATGGCCTGCCTTTTGGTCATATCCGTCGCGTTCTGCTTGCTTGCCGTCAACCTTGTTGGCATAGCGCCAACCGTGACCATACCGTTTCTGCCGCCGATAGACCTGGGAGTGCTCACTACGGTCATACCTTTGGGCGGCGGCGTGGCCATACATATACCGTGGCTCTACGTGATATTCGTGTTCATACTCATGGCCGGCATGTCCAACGCCGTTAACCTATCAGATGGCCTTGACGGCCTTGCTGCCGGCACGATAATGATAACCATGATAGTCATGGGGGCCATAGCCTACCGCACGAACCAACTAAGCCTGGCCATATTCGCCATGGCTGTCACCGGAGCGTGCGTGGGTTTCCTATGGTTCAACGCGAACCCGGCCAAGATATTCATGGGCGACACAGGGTCGCTTGCGCTTGGCGCGGCATTCGCGGCCCTTGCGGTGCTTACGAAGACCGAGATAATCTCGCTTATAGTTGGCGCTATATTCGTCATAGAGGCTATATCGGTCATCATACAGGTATCGTGGTTCAAGCTCACGCATAAGCGTGTGTTCCTAATGGCGCCCATACACCATCATTTTGAGCAGAAGGGTTGGAGCGAGACCACCGTGGTCATACGCTTCTGGATAGTCACGGCATTGTTCGCCGGGCTGGGGTTTGCCCTCTTCTTCGCGCAAAGTATCTAATGGAGGAAAATACATGACAGACTTGCCAAAAACCTATAACCCGTCAGACATCGAGGGGCCGCTGTTCGCGTCCTGGATGGACGCGGGATACTTCCAGCGTGACGCCGCGGGTTTTGCCGATAAGGACGCAAAGCCGTACACCATAGTCATACCGCCTCCAAACGTGACGGGCATGCTACACATGGGCCACGCGCTTAACAACACCTTGCAGGACATTCTCACGCGCCACGCGCGCATGCAGCACCGTCCCACGCGATGGATAGTAGGTACCGACCACGCCGGCATAGCCACACAGAACAAGGTGGAACAGAAGATAGCCAAAGAGGGCAAGACGCGCTTCGACCTGGGCCGCGACGAGTTCGTGCGTGAGTGCTGGGCCTGGCGTGAGGACTACGGCTCCACGATCATAGAACAGCTTAAGGGCATGGGATGTTCGTGCGACTACTCTGACGAGAAGTTCACGATGTCTCCTGAATACGCGCGTGCCGTGCGCAAGGTGTTCGTAGAGTGGTACCATCGCGGGCTTATATACCGCGGTAACCGCATAATAAACTGGTGCCCACGTTGCGGCACCGCCCTGGCAGACGACGAGGTCGTGCATAAAGACGAGCATGGGCACCTTTGGTATATGCAATATCCTTTGGATAAGCCCGTGAACGGAGCGGAATATATAGTCGTTGCCACCACGCGCCCGGAGACCATGCTGGGCGATACCGGCGTAGCCGTGAACCCAAACGATGAACGCTATCATGCTATCATCAAAGCAGGTGCGCATGTTATCCTGCCAATAGTCAATCGCGTAATCCCTATATTCGAAGACGACTACGTGGACGCCGACTTTGGCACTGGCGCCGTGAAGGTCACGCCGGCGCACGACCCCAACGACTTCGATATGGGCAAACGGCACGACTTGGAACAGATAAACATCTTCAACAAGGACGCTACTTTAAACGAGAACGCCGGACGCTTCAATGGGATGAGCCGCGAAGAGGCGCGCGTCGCCATAATAGACGAGTTCGAACGGCTTGGTCTGTTAGACCACATAGAGGACCTTGACCACGCCGTGGGGCATTGCTATAGGTGCGACACCACCATAGAGCCTTGGTTGTCCGAGCAGTGGTTCGTCTCGACGAAGGAACTCGCGGCGCCGGCCGTAGAAGCCGTACGTGACGGGCGCGTCGTGTTCAACCCGCGTCGTTGGGAAAACGTCTATTTCCAATGGATGGAGAACATACGCGACTGGTGCATATCGCGCCAGCTTTGGTGGGGGCACCGCATACCCGTTTTCTATTGCGATAAGTGCGGCTGGCAAGACGCGTCAGAACAAGACGTCGATACGTGCCCTGAATGCGGCGCGCCGGTGCGCCAGGACGACGACGTGCTTGACACTTGGTTCTCGTCGCAGTTGTGGCCTTTCGCCACACAATCATGGCCCAGCGACGCCATAACCGCCAATCTTGACGCTGCGGACTCGGCTCATTGCACGAAGGCAACTTCGCCTCGTCCTCACGCCAATCTTGACGATTC